>JBBQCA010000009.1:0-33657 GCA_038318315.1 Burkholderiales bacterium
GCAGCAGGCCTTCATCAATCTGCTGCTCACGCACACCAGCCTCGAAGCGAGCGTGCCGCTCAACTTCGTGATGATCGGCATCGACGGCCGGCCGCGTCAGAAGCCGCTCGCCGACATCCTCGCCGAGTGGGTGCAGTTCCGGCAGGAATGCGTGACGCGCCGCACGCGTCACCGTCTCGGCAAGGTCGACGAACGCATTCATATCCTCGAAGGTCGCAGCATCGTGCTGCTCAACATCGACGAGGTGATCCGCATCATCCGCGAGGCGGACGCGCCCAAGCCCGCGTTGATCGACGCGTTCAGGCTTTCCGATCGCCAGGCCGAGGACATCCTCGACATCCGCCTGCGCCAGCTCGCGCGTCTCGAAGCGATCCGCATCGAGCAGGAGCTGAAGGAACGTCGTCTCGAAAAGGAAAAGCTCGAAGACCTGCTGGGCAATCCGGCGTCGTTGAAGCGGCAATTGATTCGCGAGATCGAAGCCGACGCGAAGACCTTCGGCGCGAAGGATCCGCGGCGCACGCTGATCCAGGAAGAGCGTCGCGCCGCGATCGACGTGAAGCTCGTCGATGAGCCGGTGACGGTGCTCGTGTCCGAGAAAGCGTGGATACGCGCGCGACCGGGACACGGCCACGAGCTGTCGCAGTTCGTCTTCAAGTCCGGCGATACGATCCACGCGGCGTACGAATGTCGCAGCGTCGATGCGCTGGTCGCGCTCGGCACCAACGGCCGCGCGTATTCGGTCGCGGTCGGCAGCCTGCCGGGTGCGCGCGCATTGCGCGGCGACAAGTCGGACGCGGTGCCGATCACGTCGCTGGTCGATGTGGAACCCGGGACCCGGATCGCATCGATGATCGCGGGCGCGAACGAACTGCCGATCCTGGTGGCAAGCTCGGCGGGACATGGCTTCGTCTGCAAGCTCGGCGACCTGGTCAGTCGCAATCACGGCGGCAAGGGCTTCGTGACCCTGGGTGGGGACGATGCGGGCGACGCCGACGATCCGACGCTGATGGGTACAAATGCGGGTGCAGGTGCGGGCGCCGAGGCGCCGCATCCCTTGCAACTGACTGCGATCGACGTCGCCGTCGATACCGACATCGCGTGCCTGAGCAGCGACGGCTATCTGCTCGTCTTTCCCGCGGCCGAAATCAAGAAGCTGTCAGGCGGCGGACGCGGCGTGACGCTGCAGGATCTCTCGAAGGCTGCGCGACTCGTCGCGGCCCTGCCGATCAGTGCGAAGGGCGTCGTCGTCGCGGGCAAGGGCGGGCGCGGCAAGGATGTGCGCATACGGCTCGCGGGTGCGGCGCTGGAACCGCATCGCGGCAAGCGCGCGCGCAAGGGAAGGAAGGTCGCGAAGAGCCCGCAAGCGCCGATGCTGGTCAAGCCCGAGATCGATGCCTGAGCTTGTCGCGTCGGCGACGATGCGGTTCGGGACCTTCGTGCCGACCACCGAGCCTTTCGCCCAGCCCCGCGCGACCTCGCGTCGGCGCTGGCGCGCGCACAGATTCCGGCCGATCGCTTCACGACGTTCAGTCATGGCGAGATGCGGGTGTTGTCGAAGGGCCCGAGGATCACGACCGCCGCCCAGAACGCGCACGCCTCGAAGCAGATAGAGTGAAGCCGATGGCTCACGCGCTCGGACGGGTTGAAGACCGGCCCTCGGCGGACTGAGCGATTACCCGGACCGTCTTACTCGGAGGCCCCATGCTGCATCCCCAGGCACGCGCCCTGCTCGACATGATCGAAGAGAGTGGCATTCCGCCGACCCACACGCTCGACGCCGTCGATGCGCGCAAGTTCTATCGCGATCGCCGCGCCGTACTGCAACCGCTACCGCAGGACGTGGCCGAGGTGCGCGACCTGCGTGCCGAAGGGCCGCACGGCGCGATCCCGATGCGCCTCTATCGGCCTCGCGTCGCAAACGCGACGGCGAGCGATGTCCAGCAAGCATTCCCAGTCCTGGTCTACTACCACGGTGGCGGCTGGGTGATCGGCGACCTCGATACCCACGACACGCTGTGCCGCGAACTCGCCAACGCATCTGGCGTCGCCATCGTCGCGATCGACTATCGCCTCGGTCCCGAGCATCGCTTTCCGGCGGCGTACGACGACTGCCTCGCGGCGACGCATTGGGTCCACGCGCATGCCCAGGAACTCGGTCTCGATCCGGACCGGCTCGCGGTCGGCGGCGACAGCGCGGGCGGCAATCTCGCGGCCGTGATCGCGATCGCCGCGCGCGATCACATCTATGCCGGCGCCGCCGATAGCGAACTATCGATCGCGTTTCAACTGCTGATCTATCCGGCGACCGACATGCGGCGCGGGCATCCTTCGCACACCACCAACGGCCAGGGGTATCTGCTGACGAGCGACACGATCGGCTATTTCCACGATCACTACATCGACGACGCGCAGCACGACCTCGATTGGCGCGCCTCGCCGCTGCTGCACGAGGATCTTTCGCGCCTGCCTCCCGCGCTCGTGCTCACGGCGGGTTACGACCCGCTACGCGACGAAGGCCTCGACTACGCACGCGCGCTCGCGGACGGCGGCAATCGCGTGAGCTACGTGTGCTTCGAGCGCCAGATCCACGGCTTCATCACGATGGGCAAGGTGCTCGACGAAGCGAACACCGCGGTGACGCTGTGCGCGGCCGAGCTTGCGCGCGCATTCAAGGGGGCGCCGTCGATCGATCGGCCAGCCGGGCGCGCATGATCGACGTCAAGGTGTGAGAGGCGACCGGCCGCGGCTTCGCTTGGCTTCTTGTCGGTCATAGCCTTCATTGGCGTGATTCAAGCGCGGATTCGACGCACCTCCTGGCCGACGCGGGCTTCGGGTTCGTGGTTCGCACCGACCTGGATGACGAGCGACGAGACCGTGCCGCTCAATGGATAGATGACTTCGCGGACGCGCCCGCGTGGGGCCGATGTTGCGGTCGCCACCCCCATCGACTCCGCAATCGATTCCGCCAACGCGATCGCGCGTGCGCTCGGACTCGATGCGGCGAGCGCGCGAAGCGACGAGGTCCGCGGGACGGGAAACGCGGTGCCGCCTTCGTGAATTCTCAACGCGAGTCTCGCAAGCCCGTGCCGGCCGGCGCGGGCCGCCGGCGCGATGACCAGCGCGATCCCGAACAGGGTCGAACTCGGTATCGGCAGCGGCAGCGAACTCACGGCTGGCGTGTCGAACGCGACCAGCAGCACGGGTCGGTCTTCGCAGCACGCCTGCGTCGCGGCTTCGAGCAGTCCGGCTGCGAAGGTTTCGTGGCCTGCGGCGATCGCGCTGGTCGGTCCGGTGTCACGGGTCGCGATGCTCCAGTATCCGGCCGCCGCGTTGTGCACCGAGTGATGAAAGCGTGTCGGAGACAGCAGACGAGGATCGCCGGCAAGGGTCTCGCAGAGGTAGTCCACGATCGCGAGGTCGCCGTACGCGGACGCGAATACCGAAGCGAGCGAAGACGAGTCGATCGTGTTCGCGCCACGGGCCATGTCGACCGCTTCGCGTGCGACTTCGAGCGCGACGGCAACGCTCTGGGGCGCGCGACGGCGCTCTGCAGCGGGCAGGAGCGTTGGCGACGGACGCGAAATGCGGGAGGCATCGATAGGCGCGCAGGCGGCTTCCCCTCGCAGCACCGCGGCCATCGCGGGCCATCCTTCGAGGCCGACCGACCACGTGCCGATGCCCAGCACGTCCACGCGCATCGTCGTCATCGTCCGCCGTCACGAGTGGTTGCAGATCGAAGGGCCTTCGCATCGCGCGCGAACGCGAGCACGCAATTGTTGCCGCCGAACGCGAACGCGTCGGACAGCGCGATCCCGATCTCGCATGCTTCGTTCCGGAAGCGCAGCTGCGGTCCGCAGACCGGATCGGGCTGTTCTGCACCCAGGCATCCCGGTGCCATCCCGACGCGCATCGCGATCAGCGCGACGATGGCTTCGACGATTCCCGCCGCACCCAGCGTGTGTCCGGTCCAGGCCTTCGTGGAACTCGCGCGCGTCGATGCGGGAAAGAGCTTCGCGATCAACGCGGCTTCGACCGCATCGTTCTTCGGCGTTGCGGTGCCGTGCAGGTTGACGTAGTCGACACCGTTCGCGCCGAGACCGGCGCGCTCGAGCGCGGCTTCAATGGCGAGCCGCGCGCCTAGCCCCTCGGGATGGGGCGAGGACATGTGATGCGCATCCGATGATTCGCCATAACCGATCAGCAGCGGTGGGTTGGAGACAGCCCCGTCGGCGCGTTCGATCAATGCGAAGCCCGCCGCTTCGCCGATGCTGATGCCGTCTCGTCTGCGGTCGAACGGCCGGCAGGGCTCGGTCGAGACGAGTCCGAGCGAATGGAATCCGAACAGCGTGCTCGCGGCCAGACTATCGACGCCGGCCACGACCGCCGCGTCGACGAGTCCCAGCGAGATCAGCCGCGCGGCCTGCGCGAACACCTTGGCGCTCGAGGTACACGCGGTCGAGAGGGTCGTGCAGGGCCCGTGCGCGCCGACCAGGTCGCGCACGAATGCGGTCGTCGCGTGCAGATGATGGAGCTCCCGATTGCCCATCGAGGATCGCGGCTCGTCGCCGCGCGCGATGCCCCGGTACGCGGCCTCGCTTGCCGCGATGGTCGAGGTGCTCGTCCCGAGCAGCACCGCGACGCGCATGGCCCCGTAGCGCGCAACGGCATCACGCGCGGCGCCGATGAACGCGTCCTGATGGATCGCGATCCATGCGAGGCGGTTGTTGCGGCAGTCGAGCTCTTCGAAGGGCGCGGGCAGTGGCGCGTCTTCGAGTCCAGCAACGCGGCCGATCCAGGTCGGCATGGCCACGCCCATCAGCGCGTCGCTGTAATCGTTGAAGACGAGGCCGGAGCGCCGCGACAGGAGCGCGTCTTCGAGCGCCGCATTGCCTCGTCCGACCGCGGTGGTCGCGGTGTATGCGGTGATGGCCAGCGGAGTCATATCTTCGAATCCTGGATCCCGGCCTTCGCCGGAAGACGGTGATGTCGGTCGCTGAACGTCTCCCCGGCGAAGGCCGGGGCCCAAGTCGATTCGAATCTTCAGCGCGCGCAAAAAGGTATCACAGCGATTCCGTATAGGGCCACGGCCGCGCTTGACCTACAATCGCAGCCCATCGCGACTCGCTGCTCCGCACCCAATACTCCCGTGATCGACCTTGCCCGCATCCGCGCCGCCCGCGACAACATCGCCGGACAGGTGCTCAACACGCCGTTCGTTCATTCGCGCACGATCTCGGAGATCGTCGGCGCCGAGGTGTGGCTGAAATTCGAGAACCTGCAATTCACCGCGTCGTTCAAGGAGCGCGGCGCGCTCAATCGCCTGAAGGCCTTGAGCGACGAAGAGAGAAAGCGCGGTGTGATCGCAGTGTCGGCCGGCAATCACGCGCAGGGCGTGGCCTATCACGCGTCGCGCATGGGTATCCCGACGGTGATCGTGATGCCGCGCTTCGCGCCCGCGGTGAAGGTTGCGAACACGCGGCGCTTCGGCGCCGAGGTCGTGCTCGAGGGCGAGACCTTCGACGACGCGAAGGCACACGGCGTCGCGCTGGCCGCCTCGCGCAATCTGGTGATGATTCATCCCTACGACGACGAAGCGATCGTCGCGGGGCAGGGCACCTGCGGCCTCGAGATGATGGAGGCCGTGCCCGAACTCGACACGCTGGTGATCGCGATCGGCGGCGGCGGATTGATTTCGGGCATCGCGATCGCGGCCAAGGCGATCAAGCCGGGCGTCGAGATCATCGGTGTGCAGACCGAGCGCTTTCCCGCGATGTATGCGGCCGTCAAAGGTGAAAAGCTCGTGAGCGGCACCAACACCATCGCCGAAGGCATCGCAGTCAAGTCGCCCGGTGCGATCACGCTGCCGATCGTCGAAGCGCTGGTCGACGACATCGTGCTGGTGTCCGAATCCGACATCGAGCACGCGATCGTGATGCTGCTCGAGATCGAGAAGACCGTCGTCGAAGGCGCGGGGGCAGCGGGTCTCGCGGCCTTGTTCCGCGCCAAGGACGCGGGCGACACGCGCTATCAGGGCCGCCGCATCGGACTGGTGCTGTGCGGCGGCAACATCGATCCCTTGATGCTGGCCGGCATCGTCGAGCGCGGCATGGTGCGCGCCGGCCGACTGGCGCGCATCCGCGTCGACCTGCGCGACCTGCCGGGTGCGCTCGCGCGTGCGACCGCGCTGATCGCCGATGCCGGAGCCAATATCGAAGAGGTCCATCATCAGCGCGCGTTCACGACCTTGCCGGTGCAGAGCGTCGAAGTCGATTTCGTGATGCAGACGCGCGGGCACGAACACGTTGCCGACGTCATCGCGGTGCTCAATCGCGCGGGCTTCGCCGCGGCCAACCATGACCATTGAATCCCGACCACCGAATCTCGACCCGATTCCCATGCGACCGACCATGAAGCAAAGACCGATTGCCGCGACCGGCGCACTCGTGGCGCTGGCGCTGAGCCTGATTTCCTCGATGGCCACGGCCCAGACGGCCGACGTCCCGTCGCTGCAGAAGTCCGGCGACGCGGTCATCGAGGCGCTGCGCCGCGACGACCTTGCCGCGATCGAGGCGCGCTTCGATGCCCGCATGCGCGATCTCTTTCCTCACGACAAGTTCGCGGCGTCGTGGGCAAGGATCCGATCGCAGGCCGGCAAGCTCCAGCAGTGCGGCGCGCCCAGCAGTCAACCGCGCGACATTTACACGATCCTCGAATATCGCTGCGAATTCGAGCAATCGCCGTTGTCCGTGCGCCTGGCATGGTCGGCCAGCGGCGAGTTGTCGGGTCTGATCTTTTCGGCCGCCGAAGAGGCGCCCATGGCGTCGGCCGCATCGTCGTCGGCCACTGCGCCGCTGCCTGCGCCGCCGTCCGCACCCATACCCGCGCCTGTCGCGCCTGCCGCCAGCGCTCCCGGCAAGGCCTCGACTTCTGCGACTTCCGCGACGCCAGCGGCCCGGCCGTCCGCGCCGGCTCCCTCGTCCGCAGCCGCACCGGCCCTCGCTCCAACGGCTGCGGCTTCGAGCGCGTCGTCCGCCAAGTCGCCCGAGGAACTGGTCACGACCGGCGCGCCCGGCTGGCCGCTACCGGGCAGCTTGATGTTGACTTCCACGGGAGGGCGCGCGCCCGCGGTGGTCTTCGTCCAGGACTTCGGACCCGTCGATCGCGACGCCACCATCGGACCCAACAAGCCCTTGCGCGACATCGCGAACGGGCTGGCTGCCAAAGGCATCACCAGCCTGCGTTACGAAAAACGTACGCGCGCGCTCGGCCCGCGCTTCAAGGCCGAGTTGCCCAACTGGACGTTCGATGACGAAGAGGTCGATGACGCGGTGGCTGCACTCGCCTTGCTGGCTGCGCGCAACGACGTCGGCCCGCTGTTCATTGTCGGACATGGCCTGGGCGCGATCCTCGCGCCTCGCATCGCCGCGTCCGCGGCGAAGAAGGGCGTGCGTGTCGCGGGTGTCGTGATGCTTGCCCCGCCGTTGACCGAGTTCGCCGACATGATCGTCTACCAGTTCGAGTTCCTCTACTTCCTGCCGATAGCGGCCACCACCCGCCAGGTGGTCGATGAAGTGAAGGCGCGACGCGAGAACGTGCGGCATCTGGTCGAGCAGGGCAAGCCCGACGTCAAGCCGGACGTCAGGGCCGATCCCAAGGGCGGCCCCAAGGGCAGTGCCAAGTCCGATCCGAAGTCCGGTGCCAAGCCCGATCCCAAGCCCGACCCGAAGCCCGATCCCGCGTCCACGGCGCTGCTGCTCGACATGCCCGCATCCGCGTGGCTCGACATCGGCCGCTACGATCCGGCCGCCGCGCTGGTCGATCAGCCATCGCTGCCCGCGCTGCTGGTGTTCGGCGGCCGCGACTTCCAGGTGCCGATCACCGAGAAGCGTCTGTGGGAGGCGCGCATCGGCACGCGTCCGAATACGACGCTGGTCGAGTTTCCGAGCGTCAGTCATCTGATGATCGACGGCAAGGGCTCGATGTCACCGGCCGAATACGAGAAACCGGCCCACGTGTCGCAGGACGTGATCGACCGCGTCGCGAATTGGATCAAGGCGAGGCCGTAGCAACGTGCGCGCTGTAAACTGATTTCTGCCCGTTCAGCGAGCGCGTCGAGAGACGCTCCGATGTTCTCCATGCAAGAACCCGCGGCCCGTCCCATTCGCTTCATTCATCGCGGCGCCGTCGTCGAAGTCTCCGACGCGCCGACCACCCGGAGCGTGCTGTACTGGCTGCGCGAAGACGCGCATTGCGTGGGCACCAAGGAAGGCTGCAACGAAGGCGATTGCGGCGCCTGCATGGTGATGGTGGGCTCGCGCGACGATACCGCGCCGGGCGGGCTGGCGATGCGACCGGTCAATGCCTGTCTGCAATTCCTGTCTTCGCTCGACGGCAAGGCGCTGTTCACGGTCGAAGACCTCAAGCGCGTCGCCACTGCGCAGGATGGCGAGACCCTGCATCCCGCGCAGCGCGCGATGGTCGCGTGCCACGGATCGCAATGCGGCTTCTGCACGCCGGGCTTCACGATGTCGCTCGCCGCCTGCTACGAGAATCACGCCGCAACGGGCGCGCGGCCCACGCGCCAGGCGATAGCGGATGCGCTGTCGGGCAACCTGTGCCGCTGCACGGGCTATCGACCCATCCTCGACGCGGGCGAAACGATGTTCGATGCATCGGCATCGGTCCCTTCGATTCCGCGCATCGATCGTGCGGCCGTGGCCCGACTGCTCGACAGTCTTGCCGACGATGCGCCTCTGCATTGCCGCGCGCCCGAGTGCGCAGCGGCCGCGATCGGCGCGAACCTCGGCGGCGGCAACGCAGACGGCTGGGTCGCGGCGCCGCGCACGATCGAAGCGCTCGCATCGCTCTACCAAGCCCACCCCGATGCGCGCCTCGTCGCCGGCGCGACCGACGTCGGTCTCTGGGTCACCAAGCAGTTCCGCGCCATGCCCAGGCAGATTCGCGTCGATGCGGTCGCATCGATGAAGACCGTCGCATGGAACGGCGACCTCCTGTCGATTGGCGCGGGCGCGTCGCTCGAAGCCGCATGGGCGGCGCTGGTCGAGATCGCGCCGGCGCTCGTCGAGATGCAGTTGCGCTTCGCGTCGTTGCCATTGCGTCTGGCGGGCACGATGGGCGGCAACGTCGCCAATGGATCGCCGATCGGCGACAGCGCGCCGGTGCTGCTCGCGCTCGATGCGACGCTGCTGCTTCGTCGCGGGACGACCCGGCGGCGCATCGCGCTTGCCGACTTCTACGTCGACTACATGAAGAACCGCCTTGCACCCGGCGAATTGATCGAGGCGATCGAAGTGCCTCGTCCCGATCGAGGTACCGGGGTGCGCGGCTACAAGCTGAGCAAGCGTTACGACTGCGACATCTCGGCGGTATGCGCGGGTCTCGCGATTCGCATCGAGGACGGTCGCGTCGTGCATGTCCGCTTCGCGTTCGGCGGCATGGCCGCGATCGTCATGCGCGCTACGCGGGCCGAAGCAGCGGTGCTCGACGCATCGTGGAACGAAGCGACCCTGCAGCGCGCGATCGATGCGCTCGCCGACGACTTCGCACCGATGAGCGATCTGCGCGCCTCGGCATCGTATCGACGAAAGGCCGCGGCGAACCTGCTGCGCCGGCTCTGGCTGGAGACGCGCGACGATGCGCCCCTCGCGGCCGATCGCCTCGCGGTGTGGCCGCAGCGGGAGGCGATGCGATGAATCGCGAAGCCGATCCGTTTCTACTCAAGCCCGCGCTCCATCCCCTACTCAAGCCCGTGCCCGAGCCCGCGATCGCACACGCGCTGGGAGGCATGGGCGCCGCGGTCGCGCACGAATCGGCCGCGCTGCACGTGGCGGGCGAAGCGGCCTATATCGACGACCTCCCCGAATGGACGGGCACCCTGCATGCGGCGCTGGGACTCGCGCCGGTGGCGAGCGGTCGCCTCGTCGCCATCGATGTCGAGGGCTTGAAGAAGCTGCCCGGTGCGGTCGCGATCCTGACCGCTGCCGACATCCCCGGCGTCAACGACTGCGGCGCGATCCTCGACGACGAGCCGATCTTCGCGGAAGGCGACGTGCGTTACCTCGGCCAGCCGATGTTCGCGGTGCTCGCCGACGATCGCGACACGGCGCGTCGCATCGCATCGCGCGCGCGCGAGTTCGTCACGATCGAATCCAGGCCACCGGTGTTGACCGCGCTCGAGGCGCACGCGCAGCAGCGCTATGTGGTCCCGCCCATGCATCTGATCCGCGAGAGCAGGCCAGGCGCGACGCGCGACGCGATCGCGTCGGCGCCGCATCGCCTCGAAGGCCAGCTGTCGGTCGGCGGCCAGGAACAGTTCTATCTCGAAGGCCAGATCTCGTACGCGTTGCCGCAGGAGCGCGGCGCGATGCGCGTGCTGTGCTCGACCCAGCATCCCACCGAGATGCAGCAGGTCGTCGCCAGCGCGCTCGGGATCGCGTCGCACGACGTGCAGGTCGAGTGCCGTCGCATGGGCGGCGGCTTTGGCGGCAAGGAGTCGCAGTCGGCGCCGTTCGCATGCATCGCCGCGGTCGCCGCGCGGATCACCGGGCGGCCGGTCAAGCTGCGGCTCGATCGCGACGACGACTTCCTCATCACGGGTCGTCGGCATCCCTTCGATTTTCTCTACGAGGTCGGCTACGACGACGAAGGCCGCGTGCTCGGCGTCGAGATCGACATGATCTCCAACGCGGGGCACAGCGCCGATCTTTCGTCGCCGGTGATGACGCGCGCGCTCTGCCACTTCGACAACGCCTACTGGCTGCCCGAGGTCGCGATCCACGGGTTCAGCGCGCGCACCGACACGCAGAGCAACACCGCGTTTCGAGGCTTCGGCGGCCCGCAGGGCGCGATCGCGATCGAGGTCATCCTCGACTCGATCGCGCGACGCCTGGGCCGCGATCCGCTCGCGGTGCGCCGCGCGAATTTCTACGGCATCGGCGAGCGCGATGTGACGCCCTACCACCAGACGATCGAAGACAACATCGTCGCACCGCTGGTGAATAGCCTCGCGGCATCGAGCGACTATGAACAGCGGCGCGCGGAGATTGCGAAGTGGAACGCAAAGAGCCCCGTGCTCAAGCGCGGCATCGCGTTGACGCCGGTCAAGTTCGGCATCTCGTTCAACGTCGCGCACTACAACCAGGCCGGCGCGCTGGTGCATGTATATACCGATGGATCGGTGCTCGTGAACCACGGCGGGACCGAGATGGGGCAGGGGCTGCACACCAAGGTCGCGCAGGTGGTCGCGCACGTGTTCGGCATCGATCTCGCAGGCGTGCGCGTGACCGCGACCGACACGCACAAGGTCGCGAACACGTCCGCGACCGCGGCCTCCACGGGCTCGGACCTGAACGGCAAGGCGGCTGAGGACGCAGCGCTGCGCATCCGCGCGCGCATCGCGGCGATGCTTGCAAGAATCGAAGGGGTCGATGCGTCCGCGCTGCGCTTCGTCGATGGCCGCGTCGTCGCACCGGATTTCGATCGCAGCTTCGAGGATGTGGTGGCCAAGGCCCACGCCGAGCGCGTGCAGTTGTGGGGCGACGGTTTCTACGCGACGCCCGGCCTGCACTGGAACCGCGAGACGATGAAGGGCAAGCCCTTCTTCTACTTCGCCTACGGCGCCGCGGTCAGCGAAGTCGTGATCGACACGCTTACCGGAGAGCTCCGCGTGTTGCGCGCCGACCTGCTGCACGATGTCGGCCGCTCGCTCAATCCCGCGATCGACATCGGCCAGATCGAAGGCGGCTTCGTGCAGGGGGTGGGTTGGCTGACCAGCGAGGAGCTGGTGTGGAACCCCGGGACCGGGCTGCTCGCGACGCATGCGCCCAGTACCTACAAGATTCCCACCGCCAACGACTGCCCGGCGATCTTCAAGGTCGCGCTCTACGACACGGAAAACGTCGCGGACAGCATCCATCGCAGCAAGGCCGTGGGCGAGCCGCCGCTATTGCTCGCGTTCTCGGTGTTCCTCGCGATTCGCGATGCGGTCGCGGCGTGCGGGGCGGCGCGCATCGATCCACCTTTGCGCGCCCCCGCGACACCCGAGGCGGTGCTCGATGCGGTCGATGCGGTGCGTGCATAGCGCGCTGGTTCGTGTTCGCAGGGCTCTTCGATGAGCGATGCGCTTCGTGCACTCGCGATCGAACGCCTGGCGCAGGCTGCAGTGTCGGTCGTCGTGGAAGTGGTCGATACGCGCGGCTCGGTTCCGCGCGAAGCCGGCACACGCATGCTGGTGTGGACCGACGGCTGCGCGGGAACCATCGGTGGCGGGCATCTCGAGTGGCAGGCGATCGCGAAGGCGCGCGCGGCCTTGAAGGATCCTTCGCAATGGCCGCAAGACGAGGAGATCGCGCTCGGCGCCTCGCTCGGCCAGTGCTGCGGCGGCGCGGTGACCTTGCGCTATCGAAGGCTAGCCGACGCCGCGCTCGCCGACTGGGCCATCGAAGAAGTCGCAACCGTCGTCCAGCTTTATGGCGCGGGACACGTCGGCCGTGCGATCGCGCATCTGCTCGGCACGCTGGAGGTTCGCGTGCAATGGATCGACGAACGCGACGACGAGTTTCCCGCCGAGCCTTCGCCGGCGAACATCGAGCGCGTGTGCGTCGAGCCGGTCGAAGCCGAGGTCGCGATCGCGCCTGCGGGCTGCTTCTATCTCGTCCTCACGCATCAGCACGATCTCGACTTGCGCATCGTCGAGGCGATCCTGCGGCGCGGCGACTCCGCATGGCTCGGGCTGATCGGCTCGACGACCAAGCGCCGCCGCTTCGAGATGCAATTGAAGCAACGCGGCGTGGCCGACGATGCGATTGCGCGCATCACCTGCCCGATCGGCATCGCCGGGATCGGCGGCAAGGAGCCCGCGACGATCGCCGTCGCGGTGGTCGCGCAGTTGCTTCAGGCGATCGAGCGTGAACGGGCGTGAATGGGCGTGCAACGGGCGCGCAACGGCCCGAGGTCACGGGCGCTGTAATAGTCGAGCCAGTGCGGTCGTCGATGTCTCGCGATGCCTTGACAATTAACTAACTCATCAATTAGTATTTTCCCATGCGTTCCCCTCTTCGCCCCGCAGCGACAGGACGTCGCGCCCGCGCGCCTGACCACGATGCCCGCGAGCAACTCCTCGACGCAGCGACCACGCTGTTCGCCGAGCGCGGCGTTGCCAACACCACCGTGGCGCAAGTCGCCGCTGCCTGCGGTGTTACGTCGGCGATGGTGCACTACTGGTTTCAGAACCGCGAGCGCCTGCTCGACGCGGTCGTCGAAGAACGGATCGCGCGCGCCTTCCTCGCGGTCTGGGAGCCGATCGATCCCACAGACGACGCGCCGCTGGCGCAGGCGCAGGGCATCGTGGGGCGCATGCTCGACGTCACCGAACAGATGCCATGGCTGCCATCGCTGTGGCTGCGCGAGATCGTCAACGAGGGCGGGTTGCTGCGCGAGCGGGCGTTCCGGCACATCCCGGTGAAGAAGGTCCACGGCTTCGGGCTCGGCGTCGCGCGCGCCCAGGTGCGCGGCGAACTGAATGCGCACATCGATCCGCTGCTGCTGTTCAATTCCATCCTCGCGCTGGTGATGCTGCCGCAGGCGACAGCAAAGCTGTGGAAGCGCCTGAATCAGCCGGCTTCGTTCGATCGCGCCAACCTGGAACGTCATGTGACGGCGCTGCTGTTCCATGGCCTGTGCGGCAACCTCGTGCCCGCCGCATCTGCCGCTCGCAAGGTGCGCGCACTGACCGCGCCGGCACGCCGCTCCCGGAGGAAGACCCCATGACAGCGTCATCGTCGACTCGCTCGCTCGCGGTTGCCGCGCTTCTCATCGGTCTCGCGTGCGCGGGCTGTTCGCAACGCACGCCGAATACCTATCACGGCTACGTCGAAGGCGAATTCGTTTATCTGGCGTCGTCGCAGGCGGGCCAGCTCGTGCGGCTCGCGGTATCACGCGGCCAGACCGTGCAGGCCACCGCACCGCTGTTCGCGCTGGAGGCGGACAACGAAGCTGCGGTGGTGCGCCAGGCGCGCGAGCAATTGAAAGGGGCGCAATCGCAGCAGGCCGACATCGAGACCGGCAAGCGTCCGGCCGAGATCGACGTGACGCGAGCGCAACTGCGGCAGGCAGAGGCCGATGCCGCGCGGGCCGCCACCCAATACAGGCGTGACGGCGAGCAGTACCGGATCGGCGGCATTGCCCAAACCCAGCTCGACGATACGCGCGCATCGGCCGAGTCCAGCGCGGCGAAGGTCAGGGAACTCAGGAGCCAGATCACCGTCGCGCGTCTTCCCAATCGCGCCGATCAGATCAAGGCGCAAGGCGCGCAGGTCCGCGCCGCTGAAGCCGCGCTCGCGCAAGCACAATGGAAGCTCGATCAGAAGAACGTGCGCGCACCGCACGCCGGACTCGTGTTCGACACCATGTACCGCACCGGCGAATGGGTGCCCGCGGGCAGCCCGGTGGTGCGCATGCTGCCGCCGGAGAACGTCAAGGTGCGTTTCTTCGTACCCGAGACGGTGGTCGGCTCGCTCGCGCCGGGCCGCGCCGTGCGGATACGCTGCGACGGCTGCGCGGCCGATGTGTCGGCGGTGCTGAGCTTCATTTCGGCGCAGTCCGAATACACGCCGCCGGTGATCTACAGCAACGAGAATCGCGCCAAGCTCGTGTACCTTGTCGAAGCGCGACCGCAGGCCGCCGATGCGACCAGGCTGCGTCCGGGCCAACCGGTCGAGGTGAGCCTGCAATGACGGGCGCCGCCGACTCGGCGATGTCGTCGGGATATGCGATCGACGTCCACGACCTGAACAAGAGCTTCGGCGACAAGCATGTCGTCAAGGACGTGTCGCTGCAGGTGCGCCCAGGAGAAATCTTCGGCTTTCTCGGCCCCAACGGCAGCGGCAAGACCACCTGCATCCGCATGATGTGCGGACTGCTGACGCCCGACTCGGGCAGCGGCACCTGCCTGGGCTACGACATCGTCAGGGACAGCGCCGAGGTCAAGCGCCGGACCGGCTACATGACGCAGAAGTTCTCGTACTGGGACGACCTGACGATTCGCGAGAATCTCGATTTCGTCGCGCGCGTCTACGAGATGTCGAATCGCAAGCAAGCCGTCGATCAGGCGCTCGATAATCTCGGCCTCGCAAGCCGCTCGGACCAGTTGGCCGGCGCGCTGTCGGGCGGCTGGAAGCAGCGCCTCGCGCTGGCCGCATGCATGCTGCACGACCCGCAACTGCTGCTGCTCGACGAGCCCACCGCGGGCGTCGATCCGACGGCGCGACGCGACTTCTGGGAGGAGCTGCATCGGCTGGCGGCGCGTGGCATCTCGGTGCTGGTCAGCACCCATTACATGGACGAAGCCGAGCGCTGCCACAAGCTCGCGTACATCGCCTACGGCAAGCTCCTGGTGCAGGGCACGGCGCGTGAAGTGATCGCCTCGCAGCACCTGTCGACCTGGGCGGTCTTCGGTGAGAACCTGGTCGAACTCGCCGAGCGCTTGCGCGATGCGGCGGGTGTGGCGCAGACCGTCGTGTTCGGCGCCGCACTGCACGTCAGCGGGACTGACGACAAGGCGCTGAAGTCGACGCTCGACGAGCTGACGTCGAGCGATCCGTCGTTGCGCATCGAGCGGCTCGATACCGGTCTCGAGGACGTGTTCATCTACATGATGAGCCGTACCGCCGACAACTATGCGCCGCAAGCGGGCGGCAAGCCATGAAGCTGTCGGGCGCGTTCTCGCTGCCGCGCTGGTGGAGCATCGTGCGGAAGGAGTTCCTGCAGCTTCGGCGCGACCGCATCACCTTCGCGATGATGATCGGCATCCCGATCATCCAGATGGCGCTGTTCGGCTTCGCGATCAACAGCGACCCGAAGCACTTGCCGACCGCGGTGATCGTTGCCGACCAGAGCGAATTCACGCGCAGCTTCATCGCGGCGATGCGCAACTCGGATTACTTCGAGATCGTGGCTACGCTTCCCGACGAAGAGTCCGGCCGCCGCGCGCTCGCGCAAGGCGAGGTGCAGTTCGTGCTCAACATCCCGGCCGGCTTCACGCGTGACCTCGCCAAGGGCGCGCGTCCCTCGCTGCTGGTCGAGGCCGATGCAACCGACCCGGCCGCGATCGGCACGGCGCTCGGTGCGTTGCCGTCGATCGCCGCAGCGGTTCTGCAACGAGATCTGACCGGAGCCTTGGCCCGTCTCGCCGTGGGACCAGCGGCCTTCAACGTCCAGGTGCATCGGCTCTACAACCCCGAGGGCATCACCCAGTACAACATCGTGCCCGGCCTGATGGGCGTGATCCTGACGCTGACGATGGTGATGATGACCGGCCTCGCGATCACCCGCGAACGCGAGCGCGGCACGATGGAGAACCTGCTCGCCACCCCCGTGCTGCCGATCGAAGTGATGACCGGCAAGATCGTCCCGTACATCGCGATCGGGCTGGTGCAGGTGACCGTCATCCTGATCGCGGCCCGCTATGTGTTCGGCGTGCCTTTCGTGGGCAACGTGATCGAGATCTATCTGGCGTCCCTGCTGTTCGTCGCGGCCACGCTGATGGTCGGCATCACCTTGTCGTCGCTTGCGCAGAACCAGTTGCAGGCGATGCAGTTGACGATCTTCTATTTTTTGCCGAGCCTGCTCCTGTCGGGTTTCATGTTTCCATTCGCGGGCATGCCGAAGTGGGCGCAGTTCATCGGCAACCTGCTGCCGCTGACGTATTTCAATCGGCTGGTGCGCGGCATCCTGTTGAAGGGCAACTCGTGGATCGATCTGTGGCCGCACGTGTGGCCGCTCCTGATCTTCCTGTGCGTGGTGACCGCGATCGCCGTGAAGTTCTACAAGCGCACGCTCGACTGAAAAATATTTGAGAGGCGCGCGATCATGCCGACTCCATCGAGACCTTGCCGACTTGCCGTTGCCGTGTGCGCGACGATGGCGTTGTGCGGTTGCGCGGTCGGCCCGGATTTCCATACGCCGGACGCGACAGCGGTGTCGAGCTACACATCGCCGCCACAGCCCGCTGGGACCAGCGCATCGACAGGACCGGGCGGTGCAGCGCAGCGCTTCGTCGACGCGGAATCGACAGCCGGCATGTGGTGGGAGGGGTTCGGCTCTGACGCATTGAATCGCCTGGTGCAGCAGGCCTTGCAAGACAGTCCGACGCTGGCCCAGGCGCGCATGAAACTGGCGCAGGCGCGTGAGGACTATCTCGCGCAGGCAGGCGGCACCGAGCTGCCGCAGTTCGATGCCAGGCTGTCGGCCACGCGAGAGAAGGTGGACCCGACCGCCTTCGGCATATCCAACGTCAAGCAGCCGGGACCGTTCACGCTGTACAGCGCATCGGTCAGCGTGTCGTACGCGCTCGACCTGTTCGGTGCGAACCGGCGCGCGCTCGAGGGACTAGCGGCGCAGGTCGATTATCAACAATACGAAATCGACGCCGCACGCTTGTCGCTGGCCGGCAATGTGGTCACGACGGCGTTGCGGCGCGCCTCGGTCGCGAGGCAGATCGCGCTGACCGAAGCGATCCTCGATGCGCAGATGCGGCAGCTTCGAATCACCGAGCAGCGTTACGCGCTCGGCGGCGTGTCGCGCGTCGAGTTGCTGAGCCAGCGCACGCAGGCCGAGCAGACGCGCGCGGGCCTGCCGTCGCTGCGCAAGCAACTGGCACAGGCCGACCATCAGCTCGCCGTCTATCTCGGTCGCGCGCCGGCCGAGCTGGAAGTCGGCAGCGATGGGCGAAGCGGCGCGGCTGCGCTCGACCTCGACGCGCTGACCCTGCCGACCGAGTTGCCGCTGACCTTGCCTTCGACCCTCGCGCGCCAGCGGCCCGACATCCGCGCGTCCGAAGCGCTGCTGCATCAGGCCAGTGCGAACGTCGGCGTCGCGACCGCCAACCTGTATCCGCAGATCACGTTGTCGAGCAGTGCCGGCTCGCAACGCACCATCGTGTCGGACCTGTTGAAGGGGATCAACGTCTGGAATATCGGAGCGGGGCTGACCCAGCCTATCTTTCACGGCGGACAGTTGCACGCGAGGAAGCGCGCGGCCGAAGCTGCCTACGAGGCCGCGCTCGCGTCGTACCGGCAAACCGTGTTGCAGGGGCTGCAGGAAGTCGCCGATGTGTTGCGCGCCCTGCAGCACGATGCCGATGAGCTGCAGGCCCGCGACGACGCGAGCCGCGCCGCCCGTGACAGCGCCGCGATCGCCAGCCGTCGCTATGCATCGGGCGGCATCAGCCAGTTGGCGCTTCTCGATACCCAGCGCCAGGACCTGCAAGCCACGCTCGATCGAGTCAAGGCACAGGCGCAGCGCTACGCGGATACTGCGGCGTTGTACCAGGCGCTCGGCGCGCGACCCTGAACCACGTTGAAAAAGACCCCACAAGTTCCCCGGTATCGTTGATTCCTCCCTCGTTTCTGCTTTGCGCTCAAACGGATCACTTGGGCTGCATCAGCTTCTTCATCTCCTGCAGGCTCTGCGTGGCCCGCGCGGTGATGCCGGCCATCGCATCGGTCTGCGACTTGCGCACCATCTCCGCGAGGTCCTTCAAGTCGGCTAGGGCCTTCTGGTAAGCGCTGCCTACCAGGTCGGCCTGCTTGGCGGCATCGGGCGCGCCGACGCCACCGCTGACCAGCCCTTTGGCAGTGTCCTGAATCCCTTGCATCGTCTCGGTCAGGATCTCGGTTTGCTTGCGCGCCAGCGCTTGCATGGCCTCGTAGTTGGACTTGTAGGCCTCCATCAGGGCTTCCATGTCCTTGCGCCGCGACTCGATGATCGGCGCCATGTCGAGCCCCGGAACCTTGAACTGCTGGATCATCTTGGTCATGTCGCCGAAGGGGTTGGTGTCATTCGCCATGTTGGTCTCCTGGTGAGGGGGTCGTTGCGGTTTCGAATCGAAGCGGCTTCACAAGGTACACCCGCTATCGAAAAAAAATGCTGGCTGGTGTCTGCCTCTATGTCTGAAAGTCACAGAATCGGTCGGCGATAATCGATGCCCTCAACGCGCGTGCCTTGTGCAATGCGCCACAAGGAACCAGAGCATGTCGAACCAGCACTCGTACAAACAGAAACTCGTCTCGACCGCAGATGCCATGCGTCAGGTGCGTAACGGCGATCTCATCATCGTGCCCACCGGTGTCGGCGAGCCGCCATCACTGCTGACGGCGCTTTCGGAACAGCGCCACAATTTCCAGAATGTGAAGGTGGCGCAGATCCTCGCCATGCGCAAGTACGCCTACATCGACCCGGAGACCACCGATCACGTGTGCCACGTCGCCTTCTTCTACGGAGGCGTCACCCGCGCCGGGGGCCAAGAGGGCTGGATCGATTTCATCCCCAATTACTTCTCGGAAATCCCGACCCAGATCGAACGCGGGCAGATTCCCGCCGACGTTGTCTTCAGCATGGCGTCGCCGATGGACGCGCATGGCTATTTCTCCATCAGCCTGGCAGCCGACTACACCATGGCCGCCATCGCCAAGGCCCGCGCGGTGGTGCTCGAGGTGAACGCCAACGTGCCCTTCGCCTACGGCAACTGCCACGTGCACATCTCGCAGGTGACGGCCCTGGTCGAAAGCAACGAGCCGGTACTCGAGGTCGGGCTGCCGAAGATTGGCCCGGTACAGGAGGCCATCGGCAAATCTGTCGCCGAACTGATCGACGACGGATCGACGCTGCAAATCGGCTACGGCGGCATCCCGGACGCCGTGGTGATGCAACTCACGCACAAACACGATCTGGGCATTCACACCGAGATGATCGGCGACGGCATCCTCACGCTGGTGGAAAGCGGCGCCGTCACCAATCGGCGCAAGAACTACCTGCCCGGGAAAATGGTGGCCACCTTCGCGCTCGGCTCCAGCAGGCTCTACCGCTTCATGGATCGCAACCCGGGCCTGGAAATCCATCCGGTGGACTTCACCAACGATCCATCGCTGGCCGGGCTGAACGACAACCTGATCACCATCAACGCCACCTTGCAGATCGACCTGCTCGGGCAGTGCGGCTCCGAGAGCCTGGGTCATTCACCCTACTCCGGCACCGGGGGTCAGTCCGACTTCGTTCGCGCTGCCAACCGTTCGCGCGGAGGCAAGGCGTTCATCGTGCTGCCCTCGACCGCCAGGAACGATTCGATTTCGCGCATCGTTCCGACGCTCACCTCCGGTACCCACGTCAGCACGAGCAAGAACGACATCAACTACGTCGTCACCGAATACGGCGTTGCTCAGCTGCGCGGCAAGTCCGCCAAGCAGCGCGCGCAAGAACTGATCGCCATCGCACACCCGAACTTCCGTACTGAGCTGACCGAGCAAGCCAAGCGTATGAAGCTTCTCTAGAGCGGACAAGGTCGCGGCATGCGCTGATACCTCGGGCGGGCTGGCACGACCGTTTGTGTCCGACCGCCGAATTCAGGGTCGTACGGCTTATGCGAGCGTTGTGAAGGTGACGAAACGGCACCATCGTGGAACTCAAAACTGTGATGGCGACGAGGCCCGCGCTGGTTGCTTTAGTAGTTGCGCGGCACCCCCGCAGCGATCCAGCGGCCGAGCGCCGCGCGTTCGTCGTCGGTGATGCCGGTCGCGTTGTTCAGTGGCATGGTCTTCTGCAACACGGCCTGCTGCCCGATGTCGCGCGCGTGCGCGACGATCGCCTCGTCGCTGTCGAGCCGCACGTTCTTGTTGGCCAGTTGCGCGTTGTGGCACACCACGCAGCGCTCATCGACGATCGTCTTCACGCGCGCGAACGCGACGGGTTCACGCGTTGCGATCGATGCCATCGAAGTGGGTGCAACCAGCCATGCGACCGCGGCGATCAACAGCAGCGACCCCGTCACCAGTTCCCATCGCGACGGCCCCTGGTGGCGCATCACGAAGAACAGTCGGATCACCGCGCCTGCCGCCATCAACAGGATCAGCGCCAGCCAGTTCCATCGCGACTGCACCAGCGCGCCGTAGTGATTCGAGATCATCGCGACGATCACCGGCAGCGTGAGATAAGTGTTGTGCACGCTGCGCTGCTTGCCGCGCCTGCCGTGATCGGCGTCGGGCGTCTGTCCCGCGCGCAGCGCCGCAACCACCTTGCGCTGGCCCGGGATGATCACGTGCGCCACGTTGGCGCTCATGATGGTCGCGAGCATCGCGCCGGTGAGGAGAAACGCGGCGCGGCCCGCGAACAGATGGCACGCGACCCACGTAGCGATGCACACGAACAGAAAGACCAGCGCGCCGACCTTGCGATCTCCACCGAGGTTGCCGTCTGCATCGCGCCCGACCAGGCGACAGATGCCGTCGTACACGACCCATCCGACGACCAGGTACGCGATCGCCCCGACGATCGCGGCCGCGGGCGACCATGCGAAGACTTTCGGATCGACCAGGAACTGCGACGCGTTGAAGAAGTAGAGGACCGTCAGCAACGCGAAGCCCGACAGCCAGGTCGCATAACTTTCCCAATACGACCAGTGCAGGTGATCGGGCAGATGCGTCGGCGCGACGCGGTACTTGTTGAAGTGATAGAAGCCGCCGCCGTGCACCGCCCAAGACTCACCGTCGACGCCTTTGGCCAGCAGGTCGGGATCGGTCGGCCGGTAGAGCCGATCGTCGGTCAGCACGAAGTGGAACGAAGTGCCGATCCACGCGATCGCGGTGATGACGTGCAGCCAGCGCAGCAGCAGATTGGCCCAGTCGAGCAGATAGGCTTCCATCAGGTCAATGGATCGCGCGCGTAGGGTCTTGCGAACTCAACTGCCGCGATAGGTCAAGTACGACCACGGCGAGACGACCAGCGGGACGTGGTAGCTCGCGTTTGCATCGGCGATCGCGAACTCGATCGGTATGCGGTCGAGAAAGGGCGGCTCGGCGAGTGCCGCTCCGCGCGATCGGAAGTACGCCGCGATCTCGAACACCAGCCGATAGCGACCGACCTTGAACGCCTCGCCTTCGAGCAGCGGCGCCGGCGCGCGACCGTCGGCATCGAGGACGACTCGCGCGAGCGTCTCTTCGTGATCCGCGTGGAGGCCGTAGAGCGTCACGGCAACCCCTGCAGCGGGACAACCGCGGGCCGTGTCGAGTACGTGAGTCGTGAGCTTGCCGATGGTGATCGCCTCGATGCGTGGGATGAATCGCTGGTCACGGCGCAAAAGTGTATAGACTTTCGCGCGATGTGCGCCTTGCCGACTACCTATCCACGCGATCTTCGCGGTTACGGCCGCGACGTTCCCCATGCGTGCTGGCCGGGCGGCGCGCGTATCGCCGTGCAGTTCGTCCTCAACTACGAGGAGGGCGGCGAGAGCAATGTGCTGCACGGCGACGCGGCCTCCGAGATCTTCCTGTCCGAGATCGTCGGCGCGCAGGCCTTCGAGGCGCGCCACATGTCTATGGAGTCGATGTACGAATACGGCTCCCGCGCGGGCGTGTGGCGCATCCTGCGCGAGTTCGAGCGCGTTGGCTGGCCGCTGACGGTGTTCGGTGTCGGCATGGCCTTGCAGCGCCATCCCGAACTGGTCGCGTACTTCGTCGAACGCGGCGACGAGATCGCCAGTCACGGATTGCGCTGGATCCACTATCAGGATCTCCCCGAATCGCTCGAACGCGCGCATCTCGTCGAAGCCACGCGCGTGATCCGCGCGATGACCGACGGGCAGTGGCCGCTGGGCTGGTACACCGGTCGCGACAGCCCCAACACGCGCCGTCTGGTGGTCGATGAAGGCAGCTACGAATACGACAGTGATTACTACGGCGACGACCTTCCCTTGTGGATGCAGATCGCGAAGAGCGACGGCACGCGCGTGCCGCATCTCGTCGTGCCGTACACGCTGGATGCCAACGACATGCGCTTCGCGACACCGCAGGGCTTCAACACCGCCGAACACTTCGTTACGTATCTGCGCGACAGCTTCGACGCGCTCTACGCCGAGGGCGATCCGGACGGGCTCGACCGCCCGAAGATGATGAACATAGGCATGCATTGCCGGCTGCTCGGCAAGCCGGGTCGCATCCTGGCCTTGCGGCGTTTCATCGATCACGTCGCTGCGCACGAGCAGGTGTGGATATGCCGGCGCATCGACATCGCGCGGCACTGGAAGGCGACGCATCCGTTCGAGATGAAGCCGGAAGCCGCGCGATGAATCGGCTTCTCGCGCGGCTCAATGCGGCGTCGCTCGACGATGCGCGCGC
The DNA here is from genome assembly GCA_038318315.1 of Burkholderiales bacterium. Taxonomy (GTDB): domain Bacteria; phylum Pseudomonadota; class Gammaproteobacteria; order Burkholderiales; family Burkholderiaceae_D; genus CAHJXF01. Next base: position 23,184 of record JBBQCA010000009.1, read on the forward strand.
GATGCTGGAGGGAATCTCCGAGCACTCGCCGTGGATCGCAGAGGCCGCGATCGCGCAGCGCCCGCACGCCAGTGTCGCCGCGCTCAAGCTCGCGATGGCGCGTGTCGTGCGAGAGGCCGATCCCGACCGCCAGCGCGCGCTGGTCCGTGCGCATCCGGAGCTGACCGGCAAGGCCGCGCTTGCCGGGACGTTGACCGCGGCATCGTGCGACGAGCAGACGCGCGCGGGACTCGCGCATTGCAGCCCGGAGGAATTCGCGAGCCTGCAGCGTCTGAACGCGGCCTATCGCGAACGCTTCGGCTGGCCCTTCATTCTCGCGGTGCGCGGCCCGCGCGGACGCGGCCTGACACGCGCCGAGATCATCGCAAACTTCGAGCGACGGCTCGCCTCGCATCCCGACACCGAGTTCGCCGAATGCCTGCGCCAGATCGATCGCATCGCGGAGTTGCGCATCGATCAAGGTTTCGATGCCGAACCGGCGCGTGGCAATGTCGTGTGGGACCAGGCCGAAACCCTCGCGCAGTTCAGCGATCGCGAATATGCGGAGCAGGGGCAGCTCACGGTCACCTACCTCACGGACGCGCATCGCGCGTGCGCGCGCATGCTCGAAGGCTGGATGCGCGACGCGGGGTTCGACGAAGTCGGCATCGATGCGGTGGGCAATGTGGTGGGCGTGTATTACAGCGACGGCGACAGCGCCGGCGCCGGTAACCACCCGTCCGCGAAGCGGCTGCTGACCGGCTCGCACTACGACACGGTGCGCAACGCCGGCCGCTATGACGGGCGCCTCGGCATCCTGGTGCCGATGGCCTGCGTCGAGTCCTTGCATCGCGCGGGGCGGCGCCTGCCGTTCGGCATCGAAGTGATCGCCTTCGCCGAGGAAGAGGGCCAGCGCTACCAGGCAACCTTCCTCGGGTCGCGTGCCGTCGTCGGTCATTTCGATTTCAACTGGTTAGACCAGACTGACGCCGATGGCGTCACGATGCGCGCCGCGATGCTGCATGCGGGGCTGCCCGCGACGCGTGAAGCGATTGGCGCGCTCGCACGCGATCGGTCGCGCTACCTGGGCTTCGTCGAGGTCCATATCGAGCAGGGACCGGTACTCCATGAGCTCGGCCTGCCACTCGGCATCGTCACGTCCATCAACGGCAGCGTGCGCATCATGTGCGAGGTGATGGGTGTCGCCAGCCACGCCGGCACGACGCCGATGAACAGCCGGCGCGATGCGGTCAATGCATCGGCGGAGCTCGCGCTCTACCTCGAGCGCCGCGCCGCAGCGGCACCCGAACTGGTCGGCACAATCGGCACGCTCAACGTGCCCGGTGGTTCGACCAACGTGGTCCCGGGCCGCTGCCATTTCAGCCTCGACATCCGCTCGACCACCGACCCGGTGCGCGACGCGTGCGTGCGCGACGTGCTCGATGAGCTCGCGGCGATCTGCGCGAGGCGCGGGCTCTCCTGCCGCGTCGAGGAGACGATGCACGCACCCGCGTGCGCGTGCGCACCGGAATGGCAATCGCGCTGGGAAGCGGCCGTGCAAGCCCTCGGCCTACCCATCCACCCCATGCCCAGCGGCGCGGGCCACGACGCGATGAAGCTTCACGAAGCGATGCCACAGGCGATGCTGTTCGTGCGCGGCGAGAACGGCGGCATCAGCCACAATCCGCTGGAGTCGAGTACGGCGGACGATATTCAGTTGGCGGTCGAGGCGTTCGATGCGTTGCTGGAGGGGCTGGCACAAGATCGTCGCGCGGAACTACACTGAACCGAATCAGGCCGCCTGCAACCAGGGGGCATCGCGGCCGGGGAGCACACCACTCCCGACTATCACCCTGGCACAAGGGAGATCAAGATGAGTTCGAACGTCGTCTTTTTCGGATGGAACCGGTCCATACCCGGCCGCGAGCAGATCAGCGCGGCGCACTTCCAGGAGTTCAGCCAATACCTCGCGGACTTGCAGAAGAAGGGCACGCTTACCGGGTTCGAGCCCGTGTTTCTCGATATCCACGGCGGCGATCTGAACGGCTTCTTCCTGCTGCACGGCGAGAGCGCCAAGCTCGATCAGTTGATCGCCAGCGGCGAGTGGATGACGCATGTCACGCGCGCGCAGTTGCATCTGGAGGGGGCGGGCTTCATACGCGGCGCCACCGGGCCCCTGGTGATGGAACGCATGAACCTCTGGACCAGCTTGCTGCCGGCTTGAGTAGGGGAGGGCCTTGCTTTATCGTGATCGCATTTGCCGCGGCACTGACCACTTCACCGAGGAGCCAAACATGTCACTACGCATCAACGACGTCGCCCCCAATTTCACCGCCAAGACGACGCAGGGAACGATCAACTTCCACGACTGGATCGGCGATGGCTGGGCCGTTCTGTTCTCGCACCCCAAGGACTTCACGCCGGTATGCACCACCGAGCTGGGCTACATGGCCAAGATCGAGCCCGAGTTCACCAAGCGCAACACCAAGATCATGGGCCTGTCCGTGGACCCGGTGGACAGCCACGACAAGTGGGCCAAGGACATCGAGGAAACGCAGGGCCACCTGCCCAAGTACCCGATGATCGGCGACACCGATCTGGCGGTCTCCAAGCTCTACAACATGCTGCCCGCCGAAGAGGCCGGCACGTCCGACGGCCGCACTGCCGCGACCAATGCGACGGTGCGATCGGTGTTCATCATCGGCCCCGACAAGAAGATCACGCTGATGCTCACCTACCCGATGACGACGGGCCGCAACTTCGACGAGATCCTGCGCGTGCTGGACTCGATGCAACTGACGGCCAAGCACAAGGTCGCGACGCCGGTGAACTGGAAGCATGGCGAGGACGTGATCATCGCGGGCTCGGTGAACGACGACGACGCGAAGAAAATGTTTCCGGACTACAAGACGATCAAGCCGTATCTGCGCGTGACCAAGCAGCCTGTGTGACGCAAGCTGCGATCGATCGCCGATCGGGGCCGCGCATGATCTTCGAGCAGATCGCCACCGGCGGTTGCCAGTCGTACCTGATCGGCTGTGAAGAGACCTGTGCGGCTGCGGTGATCGATCCCGAGGCGAGCCAGATCGATCGCTACCTCGCGCTCGCCGCGCGCGACGGATTGCGGATTCATTTCGCGATCGACACGCATACGCACGCCGATCATTTCTCGGCCACGCGGCAACTCGCGAAGCAACTCGGCGTGCCCGCGGTGATGCATCGCGCGAGCCCCGCGCCGATGGTCGATATGCGCGTGGACGACGGCGAGACGGTGATCATGGGCAAGCTTCGCTTGAAGGTACTGCATACGCCCGGCCACACCAGCGACTCGATGTGCCTGGTTGCCGAAGACCGCGTCTTCAGCGGCGACACGCTGTTGATCGGCGCCACCGGACGCACCGACCTGCCCACCGGCGACCCCGATGCCTTGTACGACAGCCTGTTCAATCGGGTGATGAAGCTCGATCCTGCGATGAAGGTTTATCCCGCGCACGAGTACAAGGGACGCGGCCATTCGACCATCGGTCGTGAAGCCGCGGAGAACCCGCGCCTGCTCACGCAGGACCGCGCCGCCTTCGTCGCGATGATGCGCAACCTCAACCTGACCATGCCCACCCATGTCACCGAAGCGCTGCGCACCAACACCAGCGGCGGCAGGACGGTGGCCGAATTGCTGGCCGAGGCGGCGGCATCGGTGCCGTTCATGTCGCTGGCCGAAGTGATGTCGCGTACGCAGGCCGGCGACACCGAGATGATCGTTCTCGACGTGCGCGAACGCGATGCCTATCTGGCCGGCCACATCGCGGGCGCGCGCCACTTGCCGCGCGGGCAACTTGAACTGAGAGTCAACGAGGAACTGCCCGACCCGACGCGACGCATCCTGACTTGCTGCGAGTTCGGAAGGATCTCGACGCTGGCTGCATCGACGCTGAAGGTGCTGGGGTTTCAGCGCGCAATCGCGCTCGACGGGGGGATGAAGGCTTGGAGGGAAGCGGGGTATCCGGTAAAGACCGGGAGCGAGCCTTGAACCGAAACAACTTCGCGCGAGGAATTATGATTCAGCCGGCGTCAAGCGAATGAGTATCCGCTGCCATCTCGCTTGGCGCTATACATAGCCTTGTCGGCGCTCCTGACGAGCGCGTCCGCAGTGTCGCCGTGTTTCGGAAAAAGCGAAATGCCGATGCTGGGTCTGACGCTCCGACTGAGCGCTGGGTCGCCTGTGCCGATGTCGCAGGGTTCGCTCAAGGTCCGGATGATCTTTTCGGCGATCTGGATGGCGTCCCTTTCATCCTTGAGTTCAAGCAGCAGATAGAGAAACTCATCGCCTCCGTGTCGGCTGACCGTATCATCGGCGCGCGTCATTTTCTTCAGTCGGCCCGCGATCGTCTGCAGGACCTTGTCCCCGGCCGGATGACCGTGCATGTCATTGATGCTCTTGAAGTCATCCAGGTCGATGAACATGACCGCGAGCGTCCATCCCCGTGTCTCTTCGCCTGCGCAAGCCCGTGCTCGAGGCGGTCATTGAAGAGCACCCGATTCGGGAGGGAAGTCAGCGGGTCGTGGAAAGCCGCGTGCCGCGCCGCTTCCTCTTGCTCTCTCGCGGCAAGCAGTTCGTGTTCCAGCACCTGCCTTTCTCTCACTTCCTCGACCAGCGCCCGGTTTACTGTCGTCAGGTCTTCGGCGCAATCCTGAACTTTGCCTTCGATCGTCTCGCTTTTTTGAAGCGCGCTTTCGACACCGGCTTGTGAGGGCCGTTTGCTCAGTTCACCTTTGAGTACCGAATTTACCGAGGACAGTTCTTCCGCGCACTGCTCCACGGCGTCCTTGATGCGTTCACTTTTATCCAGGACGCGACGCAACGACTTCGCTTTGCTGGCCGGTTCAATTACGGATGAATCATTTGGGGGCATCAGAGGTTTCCAAACATGAATTCAGAGAAATGGTAATCAAGCTCGAGCGATGACAGGGGTGCTGCGAACCAGCGCTCTGATGAATCCCCGGATGCTTACAACGTCAACAAGAACCCATCCACGAACGCCCCTGGCACCCGCATGCTCGACGTCATGCGCGACTTGTAGGTGCTCGAATCCGTAATGAACTCGCGGGTCTCGGTCAGTCCGGTGAGGTTGTCACCGAGCATGCGGTAGAGGCTGTCGTCGAAGCGCATCACGTTGGCCGGCGCGACCGCTTCGCCATTCTCGACCCAGAAGGTCGCGAAGCGGGTCATGCCGGTCATGCGGCAGTTCATGCGGTCGGAGAAGTTGAGGTACCAGAGATTGTTGATGCACAGGCCCGTGCCGAGTTCGCGCATCAAGTCTTCGCTTGCGACGCCGCCGCCGGCCATGTCGAGCGATTGCGGGACTTCGTTGTCGACTTCGGCGCCGTTCTGCGCGAGTCCGTATTCGCGCGCGGTACGCGGCGAGACCAGCAGGTCCGCGCTCCTGCCGGCGTTGATGAGCTCGACGCGGTCGGGCTTGCGGAAGCCGTCGGACTGCACCGCGGGCGACAGGCCGCCGGAAGTGTGTTCCGCGATCGAGACCATCGGGCTCAGGCTCGCTTGTCCGTCGTAGAGTCTTTGCAGCGGGCTTTGGCGCGTCGCGCGTGCCTTCGCGGAGAAGCCGCCCCAGGTCATCATGCTCACGATCTCGGCCATCGCCGTGGGCGCGAGGAACACGCGATACGCGCCGGGTTCGAGCAGCTTGGGCGGCTGGCGCAACACGGCGACATCGTTGGCCGCACGGATGATCTTCGCCCGCAGCGCCTCGGCATCCCATTCGAATCCGGCGTAGCTGCTCTTGGCGGCCTTGTCGGCTTCGTAGTAGAGGCTCCATTCGAAATTGAAGTTGGCGACCTCGTGCCAGTTGTGATGGCCGTACGAGCTTGCAAAACCGCGCTGGATCGGTCCGGTTGCGAGAAAGCCGACGAGGTCGTGGCCGACACCGAGTCCCGTGATGGTCGCGGCCATGTCCATGCCGCTCGGCAGGCGCCCGACGCGCACGTTGCGTGAGGTGAAGCCTTCGGTCTCGACCGTCAGCAGGGGATCGGCGGGCAGATCGGGCAGCACGTTGCGCAACGACGCGAACGCGCGTTCGCAATGGTAGAGGTCGGCGGCCAGGTTGCGCGACAACGTCAACGAGAGCGATGCCTGTCGCTGCCCGACGCCCTCGCCACTCATCAGCCGCAACGACAGGTACGCCTGATCGATGCTGCCGGCCTGGCGGATGCGCGCGTGATTGAAACGCACGAAGTCCGATTGCTCGGCGGCATACGAGCACGTGAAGGCCTCGTTGCCTTGCAGATATTTCTGCAGCCCCTGCGAGAGATCGGCGAAGTAATTTTCGGAATCGACGCGCGGTGTTCCACCCTCCTTTTCGAGGGGAGGATAGGGATGGGGAAGGGCGTGATCCTGCGCCATCGGCTGCGCGCTCATGCTGCGCCCTCCGCACCGAACACATCGACCTCTGCGAAAAGACACGCGGGCGATGCATGCCCGACCCGAATCACCTGCGACGGTTCGCCCTTGCCGCAGAACGGCGTTCCCATCACCTCGACAGTGCTCTCGTTTCCGACCATCTTCAGGCTGCGCCAGAAGGTGGCCGATATGCCTCGGTAGTTGGGATTCTTGACCAGCGATGTCAGCTTGCCGTTCTCGATCAGGCGGCCCCATTCGCAGCCGAACTGGAACTTGTTGCGCGAGTCGTCGATCGACCACGACACGTTGGTCTTCATCATCACGCCGCGCTCGACCGACGCGATCATCTCGTCCAGCGTCGCTGCGCCGGGCTCGATGTTGAGGTTGGCCATGCGATCGATAGGCGCACGGTTCCAGCTTGCCGCGCGCGTGGTTGCGACACCTCCGAGATCGACGTGCTCGCCGAGCAGGTGCCGAGCGCGTGCCTGCGAGAGCGCGCCGCCCAGCGGCTTGACCAGCAAGCCCTCCCTGATCAGCAATTCCCGTTTCGCGGGTGTGCCCTCGTCGTCGAACGCATAGTTCGCGAATTGATGCGCGTGCGTCGGATCGAAACTCACGTTGAGCAGCGGCGAGCCGTATTGATAGTGGCCGAACATGTCGAGCGTGACGAAGCTGGTGCCCGCGAAATTGCGTTCGTCACCCAGGATGCGGTCGAGCTCGAGCGGATGCCCGATCGACTCGTGGATCTGCAACATCATCTGGTCGGGCATCAGCAGCAGATCCATCCTGCCGCTCGGGCAGTTGGGCGCTTCGAGCAGGTCGAGCGCATCGCGCGCGATCGCAACACTGCCATCCTCGAAGCCCGCGCGCGCCAGCACGTCCGCGCCGCCTTGCTGGCAGAAGCCGTTGTACTGGCCCGCGAGGCTGCGGGTCTGCGTGTCGTTGCCGTCGCTCGCCGTGACCTGGATGTTGGGCAACACGAAGCGAAAGATCTGCGTGACGTCGCCGCCCCGATTGGTGAGATAGCGATGCGTGGCCGTGCAGATTTCCACCGATGCGAAGCTGTCCACCACGCGCGCATCGATCTGCGCGGCCGCATCGACCGATGCGACCAGCGCGAACAGGTCGCGACGCGACAACATCGGTTTTTCGAGCGACGACACGTAGTGGCCGCGCGGCGCGTCATCGGCCGGCGTGGGAAATTTCATGATCGAACTCGCACCCGACGCCCGCGCCCACGCATGCGCTTGATCGAGCGCGGCTTGCAGTCCGGCGAGCGAGATGTCGCCGGTGGCCGCGTAACCGTACGCGCCCTGATCGATCACCGTCACCATCGCGCCGCGATCGACGCGCCGCGAGAACGGTTGCGGCACGCCCTTGCGGACGGCGAGCGTCTCGCTGTCTTCCTCGACCAGGCGAACCGCGAAGAAGGCGACGTCCGAACGCAGCGTCGCGAACAGATCCGCGATCGGGTCGGCAGATGCGGGATGCAGAGGTGCTGTTGCGGGAACTGCACTCATGAAGGCGGGAGCTTTCGTTGGCGTTCGAAACGGCGCGAGCCGTTCGAGTGAACGGTCCTGCGAAATCGGGTGGTATCGCGCGCGTGCCCGGCTGGCGATGCGCCATGCGCCGCGATGGGCCCCAAGGCTACCGGAAACCCTTGCGGGGCGCGACAAACGGAATGGCGCCGCGAAGGTGATCAGACGAGCGGCGCGATATGAGGCGCGAGCGGCGGACACTGTCAGGCGTACGCGTCCTTACGGAGCCGTGACATGATGCTCAAGTGCGTCGTCGCGTCGAGCAGTGCTTACATCGTGACGCACAACATCAAGGATTTTCAGCGCGTCGAGGAACTGAAGGTGCAGGCGATCACGCCTGGTGATTTTCTAAGGTTGCCGAGGAGTCGATCGTGACCGCTCTTCCTGTTTGTTTGCCCAACTCGGTTCATCAGAAGGTCAGGGAACTGGCCGAGCGTGACGAGATTTCCATGAACCAATTCATTGCGAGCGCCGTGGCCGAAAAGATGGCGTCCGTGATGACGCTCGACTGTCTCAAGGTGGAAGCGGCTAAAGGCAAACGCAAGGATTTTGAGCGATATTTGCGGATGGTGCCGGATGTGCCGGTCTCGCTGGGAGATGAGGGCGTCGGCTTCGCGATTCGTCGAAAAAAATAGGCGATTCGCTCGCTATGCAATGACCAACCATTGGGTCGTCTCCGCATCCGCGAAAGTCGACGCAAGGCGCCCGATCTCGGCGGCCAGAGTCCCCGCCTCGTTCTCGCAAAGCTTCAGCACGCGTCCCACCGATTCGCGCTTGCATGAAATCAACAGCGCGCCGCTGGCCTGTGGGTCGGTGAGCAGCGCGCGCATCTCGGGCATCACGGTCTCGTCGAGCTTCACGGTCGCGCCGTCGCGATTCCAGTTGCGCGACGACATCGGCGCGACGCATCCCGACTTGGCGAGCATCAATGCGTGGGCCAGCGCGGGAACGTGACGCACCTCGAGCGTTGCGGTCAATGCGGCCGCGCGTGCGATCGCCAGCGTGGCCGCGATCAGTCCCTGTGGTCCGACCTCCGCGACCGCATGCACGTTCTTGATCGTGCCGAGCGTGACGCCCAGGCGATGAGGCCGCGTCGCATGCTCGATCAATACGCGCCGATCGTCGTCGGACAACTTGCCCTTCGCATGCGCGGCCGCGTAGATGCCCGCGCCGAGCTGGCTGGCGAGGATCAGCACGTCGTCGGGCTGCGCGCCGGCGATGCCGCGCACGCGATCGGGTCGCACGACGCCGGCGACCAGCACGTCGAAGCGCAGCGCAGGCGCATCGACCACCTGCGCATCGGCCAGCACCGCGCCCGCATCGCTCATCGCGACCGCGACGCCTTCGACCAGGCTCTTCCTCGCGGCATCGGTGGCCGCGGCAGGACACTGGCAGATCAGTCGTGCGAAGAGCGGCGCCGCGGCGCGTGCATGGATCGACGTCAGCGCGGCGGTTGCCGCGATGCGTCCGCATTCGAATGCATCGTCGATCGCGGCCTCGCGGCTGGTGTGCGAGATCACCAGCGTTTGCGCGGGATTGAGCTTCCACAGCGTCGCTGCGCCTTCACCGCCGAGGTCGGATATCAAATCCTTCGGGATCTTCAGGTCGCGCCCTTCGAAGATGGCGCGCAGCATGTCGCCGGTGGTGGGAGCGACCGCCGTCGACGCGGACGACGCCGAGGACGGCAGCAGCGCGTCCACCGCGTGTTGGCCGGAAGCGCGATGCGCGTGTTCTGCCACGTCAGCTCTCCGAGATTCCTCCGACCACGGTATTGAAACCGCCATCGACGTAGGTGATCTCGGCCGTGACGCCGGCTGCGAGGTCGGAGAGCAGGAAGGCCGCGACGTTCCCGACATCGTCGATGGTCACGTTGCGACGTAGCGGCGCATGGGTCGCGACGAAGTCGAGGATGCCGCGAAAGCCCTTGATGCCCGCCGCCGCGAGCGTCTTGATCGGTCCGGCCGAGATGCCGTTCACGCGCACGCCCCTCTTGCCTAGCGACTCGGCCAGATAACGCACGCTCGCTTCGAGAGAGGCCTTGGCGAGGCCCATGGTGTTGTAGTTCGGTACCACGCGATCGCTGCCCAGATAGGTGAGCGTCAACAGCGAGGCCTTGTCCGAGAGCATCGCCAGCGCGGCCTTGGCAAGCGCGGGAAAGCTGTAGGCCGAGATGTCGTGCGCGATGCGAAAGCCTTCGCGCGACAGGCCTTCGACGAAGTCGCCTGCGATCGATTCGCGCGTGGCGAAGCCGATCGCGTGCACGAGGCCATCGAGCTTGGGCCAACTCTTGCCGAGCTCCGTGAACAGCGCGGCGATCTCGTCATCGCTGCCGACGTCGCAGGGGAACACCAGCGTCGAATCGAACTCGGCGGCGAACTCGGTGATGCGTTCCTTGAAGCGATCACCGACATAGGTGAACGCAAGCTCGGCGCCTTCGCGGTGACAGGCGCGCGCGATGCCGTAGGCGATCGAGCGATTCGACAGGACACCGGTGACGAGGATGCGTTTGCCGGCAAGAAAGCCCATGAAGTCTCCAGGAAGTCGG
>JBBQCA010000010.1:0-30285 GCA_038318315.1 Burkholderiales bacterium
CTGGCGATTGAAGTGGTTGAGCGACTGCGGCGACACGCCTTCCTTGACCGCGAGCAGGTTCGACAGCGGCACCATCTGCAGGCTCCTGGTGCGCACGTTGATGTCGCTGATGTCGGTCGGTCGCGTGCGGTCGCGCGGCGCAACCTGCACGATCACGTCGTACTGCTCGCCGTCGCGCTTGAAGCGCGTGACCTGCCGGCCGCCCAGCATGGTTTCCAGCGTGCGGCCCACCGTCTCGACCGGCACGCCGAGATCGGCCATCTTGTCGCGATTGACATCGACGCGCAGCTCGGGCGTGTTGAGCTTCAAGTCGGTCTGGATATTCTGCACGCCCGGATATCGGGACAGGTCGGCGATGAACTTCTCGACCATGCTCTGCAGCTCGGTGTACGGCACCTGCGACATCACGATGAATTCCAGCGGCGGCGATCGCGGCGACTGCCCCAGCGAAGGGGGATTGAGCGCGAACGCATTGATGCCGGGCAGCGCGGCGAACTTGGGTTGCAGCTCGCGCGTGATCTCCTGCTGCTTTCTCGTGCGCTCTTCCCAGGGCTTGATGCGCAGGACGGCGCGCGCATCGATTGCGGTGGGGTCGCCGGCGAACGAAGTAAATGCGACCGTTTCGGGTATGGCCGCATACAGACGCTCGATGTCGCGCACGCGTTCGGACGTGTACGAAGGACTCGAGCCCTGCGGCGCCGTGACGAAGCCGAAGATCACGCCGCGGTCCTCAGTGGGCGCGAGCTCCGACTTGAGGGCGCGAAACAGGAAGCCTGCGCCGACCGCGGTGGCGAGCACGACCACGATCACGATCCATCGCCTCTCGAGCAGGCGGGCGAGTAGCCGGTCATAGCCGCGCGTGACCGCATCGAAGCCTTTCTCGATACGGTTGTAGAGCCAGCTGTGGCTGGCCTGGTGCCTGAGCAACTGCGAACACATCATCGGCGTCAACGTCAGCGCGACGAAGCCCGACACCGTCACCGCGCCCGCCAGCGCGAGCGCGAATTCGATGAAGAGTCGTCCGGTGCGCCCGGTCGCGAACGCCAGCGGGGCGAACACCGCTGCCAACGTGAGCGTCATCGCGATCACCGCAAAGCCGATCTCGCGAATGCCGACCAGCGCGGCCTGCTTCCTGTCCATGCCGTTCTCGAGATTGCGAAAGATGTTTTCGAGCACCACGATCGAATCGTCGACCACCAGGCCGATGGCGAGCACCATCGCCAGCAGGGTGAGCGTGTTGATGGTGAAGCCGAACGCATACATCAGGCCGAACGCACCGACCAGCGATACCGGAATCGTCACCAGCGGGATCAGGGTCGCGCGCAGATTGCGCAGGAACAGGAAGATCACCAGCACCACCAGCGCGATCGCTTCGACGATGGTGTGAAAGACCGAACTGATCGAGCGCTCGATGAACACCGACGAGTCGTACGACATCACCAATTTCATGCCGCCCGGCAGCGTCTCGTTGATGAGCGCGATCTCTGACCGCACCGTCTTCGACAGCTCGAGCGGGTTGGCGACCGCCTGCTTGATGACGCCGATGGTGACTGCGGTTTCACCGTTGAAGCGCGCGAAGATGCGTTCGTCGAGCGGCGCCACCGACACGCGCGCGAGGTCCGACAGGCGCACCGGATAGCCGGCCACGTTGGCGACGATCACGTTCTCGAACTGCTCGCGCGTGGCCAAGTCGGTCTCGGCCACGACCGTGAATTCGCGCGACGTCGATTCGATGCGGCCCGAGGGAATCTCGACATTCTGCCGTCGCAATGCGTCCTCCACGTCTTGCACCGTGAGGCGATAGGCCGCGAGCTTGTCGCGATCGACATCGACGTGCATCGACACCTGGCGCTCGCCGAACAGACGCACGTCGGCAGCGCCGGGCAGCACCGACAGGCGCGGCTTGACGTAACGCTTGAGATAGTCCGAGGCGCCGATCGCGGTCAGGCGGCCGGCCTGCACCCCGATGAACAGGATCGGAAACGAGTCGGACTCGACCTTCGCGATCACCGGCTCGTCGACCGCATCGGGCAGCTTTCCGCGCACCCGCGCGACCTTGTCGCGCACGTCGGCCGCGGCCGAATCGGGATCGCGCGTGATGCGAAAGCGCACGTTGATATTGCTGCGCTCCGAACGGCTCTGCGACGTCATCACTTCGACGCCTTCGATGCCCGACAGCGAGTCTTCGAGCGGCTTGGTGACCTGCGACTCGATCACCTCGGCCGACGCGCCCTTGTAGGTGGTCTGCACCGAGACCACCGGCTCGTCGATGCGCGGATATTCGCGCACAGCAAGACGCGAGTACGCGATCGCGCCGACCAGCAGAACCACGATCGACAGCACGCAAGCCAGCACCGGCCGCCTGATGCAGAGTTCGAAGAGCCCGTTCATGATCGGGGTGTCGCTGCGGCCGCGCCTGCCGGCGCTGCATTCGCGGCATCGACCAGCTTGACCGGCATCGCGTCGCGGACCAGTTTCAACTGACCGGCAACGATGACCACGTCGCCGGCCTTCGCGCCTTCGAGCAACTCGACCTTGGCATCGCGTCGCGCGCCGATCTTCACGCGCGTTCGCCGCGCGGCGCCCTCGATCACGCGATAGATGTAGAAGTCAGAACCCGTCGGCACGATCGCCTCTTCGGGCACCAGGATCGCGCCGCTCTTCTCGGCGAAGACCACGCGCACCCGCGCGAACATGCCGGGCCGCAGGGCTTGCGTGGGATTGGAGGCGCGCGCGCGTATCGAAACCGAGCGGCCGTTGGTATCGATCAGCGGGTCGATCGCGGCGATGGTCGCGGCGAAGCGCTGGCCTGGCAAGGCGTCGCTCGTCACGTCGACCTGCTGTCCGACCGTGAGCTGCGGCTGATAGCGCTCAGGCAGACGGAAGTCGATCTTGACGCTGCGGATGTCTTCGACATTGATCAGGTCCGCGCCGTCCTTCACGTAGTCGCCCACGCTGACGTTGCGGATGCCGACCGTGCCGTCGAAGGGCGCGGTCAGGGTCATCTTCGAAAGCTTGGCCTGCGCCAGCGCGAGGGTCGCCTCGGCGACGCGCATCTTGGACGCGGCCTCGTCTCTCGCGCTTGCGGAAACGAAGTTGCCGCGCGCGAGCTCGTCGGTGCGCTTGAGGTTGCTTTCCGCGAGGTCGAGCTGCGCGCGCATCTGATCGACTTCGGCGCGATTGACGCTGGCGTCGAGCGCGACCAGCGTCTGCCCGCGCTTGACCACCTGTCCCTCGCGAAAGTTGATCGACGCGATGCGGCCCGCGACCTCGGGACGCAGGACGATCGATTCGTTGGAGCGCACCGAACCGACCGCGCCCACGTCGTCCGTCAAGGTGGTCGCAACGAGCGTGACAGCTTCGACCGATACCGGCCCGCCGCTCGCACCGCCCGAGACCGACGGTGCGTTCGTGACCGCGACGGGAGCTGCGTTCGAGCTGTTGCCGGGAAACCGATTGAGGTACCACGCGGCGACACAGAGCGCCACGATGCCGATGCCCGCAACGCCGATGGTGACGAACGAATTCTTCGGCATGAGTCGCGATGCGATGAGAAAGAAAAATGACGCGACGAGACGATCGAAAGCCGCCTCGACAATAGGAAAAACAGGGCATTGAATGTAGCACGCGCAACCCGTCCGGCCTCAAGGACCGCGAATCAAGTCGCGATGCTTTCCACCCCGCGATTGGCAAGCGCGTCCGCGCGTTCGTTGTTGATGTCGCCGGCGTGCCCCTTGACCCATCGCCACGCCACCTGGTGCGGCGCGGCCGCGGCTTCGAGCGCCTGCCACAGATCGATGTTCTTGACCGGCTGCTTCGCCGCGTTCTTCCATCCGCGCTGCTTCCATCCGGCGATCCATTCGGTGATGCCCTGAATCACGTAGCGCGAGTCGGTGACGAGGGTCACGCGGCACGGCCGCTTCAACGCTTCTAGCGCGCGGATCGCGGCGGTGAGCTCCATGCGGTTGTTGGTGGTTGCGGATTCGCCGCCGAACAATTCCTTCTCGTGCATGGCGCTCTTCGCGCCGTCGTGGAAGCGCAGCACCGCGCCCCATCCACCCGGTCCCGGATTTCCCTTGCAGGCCCCGTCCGCGTAGATCACGACTTCAGACTTCGGCATGAACGCTCTCGACCGCCTCGGCACGATCGCGCGCCGTCAGATTGCTGCCGCTTTCGCGCGTTCGATTGACGCTCGGTTGCAAAGCCGCGGCCGCGCGCTTCCTGTCCTTCCATGCCGGTCCGATCAGGCGCATGCCCTGCACGCGCTTGATCGCATGGACCATGTAGACCGCGCCGCAGAACGGCCACCAGCGATGGCCGGCACCTTCCATGAACCCGAAGCGGCTCTGCCAGGCCTCGGCCCTGAGCGGAGGGCGATAGCAACCGAAGTGGCCTCGATTGACTTCGAAGCCCAGCAGCTTCAGCCAGTCCTTCAAACGCGCCAATGCGAGGAACTGCCCTTCGCGCGGCAGGAACGACGCGTTGAACGTGCGCCCGATCATCTGGCGTGCGCCCCACAGGCTGACGGGATTGAAGCCGCTGATGACGACCTGGCCTTCGGGTATCAGCACGCGTTCGACCTCGCGCAACACGCGGTGCGGGTCGTCGGCGAATTCGAGCGCATGCGGCAGCACCAGCAGGTCGATGCTCTGCGACGCGAACGGCAACTCTTCGAGGCGAATGTGCAGGTGGGCCCGAACGCGCGCCGGAGCCGCATCGCGCCCGTCGACGGCCGGCGACGCCGCGACGGGCGCGGCGACTTCGACCTGCGGTTCGCCGGCGGCGAACACGAAGGGCATGCGATTGCTGCGCAGCGCGGGCATTTCGAGCACGCCGATCTGGACCGCATTGAAGCCGAAGATGTCGGCGACGAGGCGATCGAACTGCACTTGTTCCCATGCGAGAACGTAGCGGCCCGGCGGGGTTTCCAGCCATTTCGAGAGGGCTATAATCGACTCGCCATGGGTCGATGCCGACCCCGAAACGATTCGCGGCTTGATCGACTGACCTGTCTCGTCCTCAAGCATTCCTGCACCATGCGTAGTGCGGCGCGCCGCTCGACTTCGTGCTCGCAGTCGACTCGATGGTCCGTAGCGACCGTCGAAAACGAGGCCTTCCAAATTTCATTCGCTGATTCGATTCGATGACATCTTCCGAGCAGCCTTTGATGGTCATTCCGGTTCCGGCCTTCAAGGACAATTATGTTTGGCTGCTCACGAGTGACCATGAGCATGCTCACTCGGGTAACCGCGCCGCGGCCGTGGTCGATCCCGGCGATGCGGCGCCGGTCGAGGCCGCGCTCGCGGAGCACGGGCTCACGCTGCGCGCCATTCTACTCACGCACCATCATCCCGATCATGTCGGAGGTGTGCGAGCCTTGCTCGATGCGCGTCGCGGTCAGGACATCGCGGTGTACGGTCCCGCGGGCGAAGCGATCGATGGCGTGACGCAGCTCTTGAAAGGCGGCGATCGCATCGCGCTCGACGCACTCGATCTTCGCTTCGAGGCGATCGACATACCCGGCCACACGCGCGGCCACATTGCGTACTACGGCGGGCCGGCGGGCATGACCGAAGATGATGCCGACGATGACGCGCACGATCACGGCAAGCCCATGGTCTTCTGCGGAGATACCTTGTTCGCCGCGGGATGTGGACGTCTGTTCGAAGGAACGCCGCAGCAGATGCACGCCTCGTTGTCCCGGCTCGCGGCGCTGCCGTCGAACACGCGCGTTTATTGCGGACACGAATACACGGTCGCCAATCTGCGCTTCGCGCGTGCGGTCGAGCCCGACAGCGCCGCGTTGATCGCGCGCGAACGGGCGGCGATCGCGACTCGCGAGCGCGGCGCGCCGACCTTGCCGTCGACCATCGCACTGGAGCGCGCGACCAATCCCTTCCTGCGCAGCGACCAACCCGCCGTGCGCAAAGCCGCCGATGCGAAGCGCCCCGGCGCAGGCGCGTCCGCCATCGAAACATTTACCGCGATACGTCAATGGAAAGATTCCTTCTGAATGATTCAACCTCGATCGCCATTTCTCCGGCATCGCCGTCTGCGGAGAACCGGATGACGCCAATTCGTCCCGCCCTGCTCGCTCTCTCGTGCGCCGTCTTTGTCCTCGGCGGCTGCGCAACCACCGGTTCCGATTCTTCCGATTCTTCGGCACGCCCCGCTACTTCGACGTCGGGCGGAGCGGCGACGGCCGCCGACGCGCCAGGCCAGAGCGATGCGTCCGAGGCCAAGCCTGTCGCTGCGGCAGAAGCGACAACGGAAGCGCCGCATTCAAACCCGGCGCCGGCACGTTACGCATTTCCCGGCAGCACCGGAAGCCCGGGGACGATCGGCAGTGTCGTCGTCACCAATCCGCTCGCGCCGCGCACCGTCGACCTGACACTCAGGCCCGACGACATCTGGGATCGCATTCGCACCGGCTTCGGCATCCCGAATCTCGAATCGCCGATCGTCGCCGAGCAGCAGGCCTGGTATCTCGCGCACCCCGACTACCTGCGTCGCGCAGTCGATCGATCGAGCCTCTATCTCTATCACGTCGTCAAGGAACTCAACGAACGCGGCATGCCGACCGAGCTTGCGCTGTTGCCTTTCGTCGAGAGCGCGTACAACCCGATGGCCTATTCGCGCGCGCACGCGTCGGGCATGTGGCAGTTCGTTCCCGGTACCGGAAAGAGCTACAACCTCAAGCAGGATTGGTGGCGCGACCAGCGCCGCGACGTGGTCGCCTCGACCGACGCTGCGCTCACCTATCTGAAGCGGATCTACGAAATGCACGGCGACTGGCATCTCGCGCTTGCGTCGTACAACTGGGGCGAAGGCTCGGTCAAGCGCGCGATCGAGAAGAATCAGGCGGTCGGATTGCCGACCGACTACCTGAGCCTTGCCATGCCCGACGAGACGCGCAACTACGTGCCGAAGTTGCAGGCGGTGAAGAACATCATCGCCAATCCCGAGGCCTTCGGAGTCACGCTGCCGAAGAGCGACAACGAACCTTACTTCGTCGCGGTGGAACGCAATCGCGACATCGATCTTCGAACCGCGGCGCGACTGGCCAACATGACGATCGAAGACTTCAAGGCGCTGAACCCTTCGTTCAATCGCCCCGTCATCCTCGGATCGTCGAACACGCCGCTGCTGGTGCCCGCCGATCGCGCGCGCGAATTCAAGGACAGTCTCGAGAGTCACATACCGCTCGCCACCTGGCAGGCCCATACCGTGTCGCGCAAGGAGTCGATCGAGAAGATCGCGGCGCATTACGGGATGACATCGGCCGCCTTGCGCGAAGTCAACGGGCTCGGGCCGAAGGCGCGCGTGAGACCCGGACAGGCGCTGCTGGTGCAGAAGAAAGGCGCAAGCGACGTCAACCTGCGCTTCGCATCGTTCACGCCGCCGACCGACGCGGGCGCGTTCGAGAACGTGTCGGACACGTCGTCCACCTACCAGGTCAAGCGTGGCGACACCTTGTTCTCGATCGCTCACCGTCTGGGCGTGTCGGCCGATCTCTTGCGATCAGCCAACAAGCTGAACGGCAACCAGGTTGCGATCGGACAGCGCCTGCACGTGCCGCGCGCCGCCGCGCGATCATCGAGCACCCATGCGGCGACGCCCAAGGCCACCTCGTCGCATGTGCAACTGAAGGCCGTGTCCCCAGGGCGTCGCCCAGCGACGACTCAAGCCGCCACGAAGCGCACGCGACGCTGACCTTCACCGATGCTTGACATGTCAAGCATCGGCAGGTCTTCGGTGCGGTGCGGCTTCGTCGAGAAGCTTTACAAACCATCCTGCAAACAAGCCGTCGGCAATCCTCAGATTTTTGAATTCAAACGGCTTTTTCGATCCAGCACGATTCTTGCTGATCACTTCCGATGCGCCACATTCGGCGTTTCGAACGTCATCGTTCCATCAAGCAAGGGGGTTCGCGTGCTCAAATTCAAACAGGCATTTGCGGGGATCGGCGTAGCGGCGCTGCTGTCATGCGGCGCGGCCGCTCATGCGGCATCGATGCCGATCCTGAACGAAGGATTCAGCGGCGCAGGAACTCCAGCCGGATGGGCCATCGTCAACAACAGCACGCCCGGCGGCAGTACGACTTGGTTCAAGGGAAACCCGGGCGTATTTGCAGCGCAGTCAGGACCTGCGGACTCCTATTTCGCCGCGAACTTTCTGAACGCACCCGACAACGGCGCCGCGAACAACATCAGCGATTGGTTCATCACCCCGACGCTGACATTCAGCAACGGCTCCCACGTAAGTTTCTTCACGCGCAGCAACGGAGGGGCTCCCGACCGCTTGCAGGTGCGCTTGAGCACCAACGGCGGCAGCGTGAACGTGGGCGCCACGCCGACGTCGGTCGGTGATTTCTCGACGCTGCTTCTGGATATCAATCCGACCCTTGCTCCGGGTGGATATCCTTCGGCGTGGGTGCCCGAGTCGTTCGACCTGAGCGGCCTGTCGGGACTCGTGTCGGGCCGCCTCGCGTTTCGCTACTTCGTGACCGACAACAGCAGCAACGGCGACTACATCGGCATCGACAACGTCGTAGTCACCGCGATACCTGAACCGGAAACCCCGCTGATGCTGGCGCTGGGGCTGGCGATCATGGGATGGCGCTTGCAGCGGAGGGCGCGCCGATAGATGATGCCTGCGCATTGAATCGCTCTGCAACGTCGAATTGACATCGAGGAGATTCCAGATGGGACGAGAATCCAGTACGCGTAACGGTGCTCGCCGCACGCCGTGGTTGGTGGTTGCTTCGCTTGCAGTCTTCGGGCCGGCCTCGGTATTCGCTGCACAGCCTGCGACCGCACCTGTCGATGGCCTGATGCAGTTCGAGCATGTGCGCGTGGTCAATGCGCCGATAGCAGCAACCGCTACGCAAGCGCCGCAAGCCGGCATGCGTGCCTACATCGATGCAGAGACGGGCAAGCTGCGCGGCCCAACCGGCGAAGAGATGCAAGCGGCTTCTGCGGAGCAGCCTGCGGCCCAATCGCGGCGACTGCGTGCCGCACCGCTGAGCGCCGTGATCACCTCCGAAGCCGGCGGCGTGGGCATGGCGCTCGACGAGTCCTTCATGCAGTACGCGGTCGTGGTTCGGCAAGCCGATGGATCGTTCGGCGAAGTGTGCGTGACCGGCTCGGACAAGGCCGACGACGTCGTGAAGAATCGCCCGGTGAGCAAGGCGGCGCAACACAAGGAGAGCTCGAATGACCGATAAGACCCCTGCAGGTCGCGGCGCGTTCGGCAAGCTATGCCGAGTGGGCGTCGCTCTCGCCTTAACGCTCGCGAGCGGCATCGCTGCGGCGGCCGCAACCATCGTCATCACCAACGGCAACGCAGCCGGCGTGGGTTTCAACGATCCCACTCCCGTTGCGCCCGTCGGTGGCAACACCGGGACGACCTTAGGTCAACAGCGCCTGAATGCATTCGGGTTCGCGGCCAATATCTGGGGAGCCACGCTCAACAGTTCGGTCACGATCAACATCCTCGCCACCTTCACTCCGCTGACGTGTACGGCGACAGGGGCAGTGTTGGGTTCCGCGGGCGCGACCGCTGTCTTCCGGGATTTCACGACCGCACCGATCATCGGCGCATGGTATCCGGCGGCGCTGGCCAACAAGTTGATGTCCACCGATCTGCTTTCGGGCGCCGCGCAGATTCGCGCGAACTTCAACTCCAATCTCGGTAATCCGGGTTGCCTCACCGGCTCGGCGTTCTACCTGGGCTTCGACAATCTGTTCGGAACCGGCATCGACCTCGTCACGGTTTTGCTTCACGAGTTCGGCCATGGCTTGGGTTTCCAGACCTTCACCAGCGGCAGCAGCGGCGCATTCTTCTCCGGATTCCCGTCGGTGTGGGACTTCAGCTTGCTCGACATCACGACCAACAAGACCTGGGACCAGATGAGCAATGCCGAGCGCGTGGCGTCGGCGATCAAGACGCAGAAACTGGTGTGGACCGGGGCGGGGGTGACGGCTTCGGTGCCGTTGGTGCTGCAGGCCGGCACGCCTGAGCTTGTGGTCACCGGACCGAGTTCGGTTGCGGGAAGCTACATCGTCGGCACCGCGTCTTTCGGTCCTGCGCTTAGCTCGCCTGGGGTGACCGGGCAGATCATGCCGGTCGTGGACCAGGCCGATGGCGTGACCGGTCTCGCGTGCACGGCGCTCAATGCGAAGAACGCGCTTGCCGTCAACGGGCGCATCGCCTTGGTGGATCGCGGCGTTTGCGGGTTCGCCGTCAAGGCAGCCGTCGTTCAGGCCGCGGGGGCGATCGGCATGGTGGTTGCCGATAACGTCGCCGGCTCGCCGCCGCCAGGACTCGGTGGTGCCGATCCGACGATCACGATCCCCTCGGTTCGCATCACACAGGCCGATGGTGCAAAGCTGAAGGCCGGGTTGGCCTTCCGGTCGCGCAATTCGTCAGGCGTGATCGGCAAGCTCGACCTCAATCCTGCGGTCAGGGCTGGAGCGGACGCATCCAACCGAGCGTTGATGTACACGCCCAATCCGTTCATCAGCGGCTCATCGGTTTCGCATTGGGATACGAGCGCCTTCCCCAATCAATTGATGGAACCCAACATCAATGCGGATCTGCTTCACGTCGTCACGGTACCGACCGACCTGACCTACCGCCTGCTGCAGGACATCGGCTGGTAAGCGCGGCCCGCCGCACGATAGAAAAGGCCCGCAAACGCGGGCCTTTTTTCTTGGAATCTTGAAGGTGCCGCGATGCTTGCAACGTGCTGATGGCGGCGGGCACTACGCGCGGCACGTTCTCGCTTCAGGCATTCGATCAGGAGGCACGGCCCGACATGAAAAAGGCCCCGAAGCAATGACGCCGCGGGGAATGGATCAAACCCGGAAAGCTCAAGCAGAGCGGCGTGCCACCAGGGTCCACAGTCGCGCGAGATCAGCCGTACCCTCGGTGCCTCCCACGGTTTTGAATATCTGCAGCGCCTTTGCCTTTTGGCCCGATTGTAGGTAGGCAATGCCCAGATGAAGCTTTGCTTCCTCGGGACGTCGCAGGCCGCCCTTCTTGATGCCTTGCTCCATCAGCCCGATACCCTTGGCAGTCTGGCCATACCCGACTTCGTTGTATCCGAGCGCGACGAGGTTGTTGCCGTCCCGCTGGGCCGATGCATCGGCTTCTTCCTTCGCCAAGTTCGCTTTGCCTTCGGCGAACCGCCTGGTGGCGAGATCAGCGAGGCGCTTCTGACGTTCGATGTCCCCACCGGTGCCCAGCACTTTGCTCGCAAATCCCTGATCGACGATCTTCTTGGCCTCGGCCGTGTAGTCGTCGCCGAGCGCCATCTGCGCCATCTCCATGTAGTCCTTCGATCCGTTCATCAGCCCCGAAGCGAGCTTGAGCCGGTATACATCGAGCAACAGCCGGTCTGAAAAGCCGCTCTTGGTCTGGACACGATCGAGCAGGGCCTGCCAATACTCCTTTTTTGGGTAGTAGGTCGCGAGCTTCTCGAGGACGAAAACGTAGCCCGTGTTGTCCTTCGTCTTCAGATAACAACCGCCCAGCATACCGAGTTGATCCTCGGGCGGCGCACGGCCCGCCGCCTCGTCAGACTGGATCGCCCCTTGCAAGGTCCGCGACACGGCACCACAGTCGCCCGCCTGGTAATAGGACTGCAGCAGCAAGGTACGGACCATGGGATCGGTACCGCCTTCCTTCAGATAACGCTGATACCAAGTGGCTGCGTTGCCGAAGTCGCGCTGCGTGTAGTACGCGTTGGCGACAGACTGCACCAAAGGCAGTTGCTGCGACGCCGGCAACCTGCCGCTGGAGATCAGGCTGGTCATCGTCGGCAAGTCGCCCGATTGGGAGGCGATGGAAAGGCGCATGCGGTCGATGGTCGCCTGCTCGCTGGCCGTCTTGTTCGAGACGTTGTCTGCTTCGCGCGCCTTGGCCGCGGCATCGGCATAGCGTCGCGCCTTCAACGCGTCGGCTGCCTGCTGCAGAGGCCGGCCTACTTCAGGTCGTACCGACTGCGCACTCACGTCGGCAGCAACGCCGTACAGACTCAGAGTGCAGACAAGTACGGCAACCGCTTTGCTGACGGTCTTCAGTTCGAACATTCTCGACATCCTTTTACCTGCGCGCCCGCGTTATTCGAGACCCAATTCAATTGATGAATTGTTCGTTCCCGACGATGCCGATCTTGGTCAGTCCCAAACGCTGCGCGGAAGTCATCACCGCAGCCACCGAACGGTATGCGACGAGCTTGTTCGGACGAATGTGGACCTCGGGCTGAATCGCTTGCGCGACGGCGGCCTGCATCTTCGCCTCCATCGCGGAACGAGTAGGCATCGCCTCGCCATTCCAGACCACCGTGCCGTCGAAATCGATATCGAGCTGCACGACTTCGGGAGGCGTTGGCGGGGGCGGCGGATTGCCTGCGGGCATGTTGAGGTTGACCGCGTGCAGCTGGATAGGAATGGTGATGATCAACATGATCAGCAACACCAGCATCACGTCGATCAGCGGCGTGGTGTTGATGTCCACCATCACTTCGGGTTCGCCCGAAGCGCTCGATGAACCTACGTTCATTGACATGGAAAATATTCTCCGGCCAGAGTGCAGAAATCAATCATCGCGTAGCAGCCGTCGCGGATCGGCTCGCGCAGCCCCGCGCGGAGACTTCGATTCGCGACAGCCTGTTCATCCACGCGGCGGCGGTTCGAGCACGAAACCGATCTTGACGATACCGGCACGCTGACATGCAAACACCACCTTGCCGACGTACTCGTAGCGCGCGCCCCCGTCCCCGCGAATTTGCACTTCGGGTTGGGGAACGTTGACCGAGACCTTCTTCAATCGTGTCACCAAGGCATCGCTGTTGGCGACCTTCTGTTCGTTCCAGAAAATGTCGCCATCCTTGTTGACCGTGATGTTGATGTTCTCGGGCTTGGTCTGACGCGGTAAGTTGACTTCCTTGGGAAGCTGCACCGGGATCGTGTGGGTGACGACCGGAATCGTGATCAGGAAGATGATCAGCAACACCAGCATCACGTCCACCAGCGGCGTGGTGTTGATCGCCGAGACGACTTCGTCTTCGTCCGCGTCGGCCGCACCTACGGTCATCGACATGATTTAGCTCGCTCGCGAAACCGCTGCCGGACGTACGCCAGTTGCTGGCATTGCCGCCGGCGTCGCCGGTGCGAGCCGCGCTGTGCCGCCGCCCAGGAGTACCGAATGCAGGTCGGATCCGAACGCGCGCACACGCTCCATTCCCGACTTGTTGCGACGGACCAGCCAGTTGTAGCCGAGCACCGCAGGCACTGCCACTGCGAGACCCATCGCGGTCATGATCAGCGCCTCGCCCACCGGACCTGCGACCTTGTCGATCGAGGCCTGGCCGGCGATACCGATCGCGGTCAGTGCGTGATAGATGCCCCATACCGTACCGAACAGTCCCACGAACGGAGCGGTCGAGCCGACTGTCGCGAGGAATGCCAGACCATCCTGCAGTCGGTTCTGCACGTTTTCCATCGCGCGTTGAATCGACAACGTGACCCAGGTATTGAGATCGACATCCCCCAGTAGACCTTCGTGCCGCTCGGTCGCCTGCATGCCCGATTCGGCGATGAAGCGGAAAGGGCTGCCCTCCTTGAGCGTCTTCGTCCCCTGCGGCACCGAAGGCGAGTTCCAGAACGTCTTGTTGGCGTCCTTGGCCTGCTTCATCAGCTTGGTCTGCTCGATCAGCTTCGTGACGATGATGTACCAGCTTCCCATCGACATGATCACGAGGATGATCAGCGTGCTTCTCGCAACCCAGTCGCCGCCCTTCCAGAGCGCTTCGAGTCCGTAGGGATTCTCGACGGACTCGGTCGTGGCTGCGGGCGCAGCGGCGACATCGGTCTTCGCTCCGCCGTTATCACCCGGGGCCGCAGGTGCAACCGCTGTCGGGGGCGTGCCCGTCGGCGCGGTTTCGGGTGCGGTCGCCGGAGGAGTTGCAGGCGTTGTGGCCGGCGGCGTGGCCGGAGCAGTTGTCTGCGCCAAGGCAACCTGCACCAGGCCAAAGTTGCCGAGCAGCGCGGTAAGCATCCATGCAGACACTACGGTCCGCAGTCGGTTGGTTAATTTCATCGTCTCTCCATGTAGAAGCTTGTATTCGATGCGGTTCATGCCGCATCTTTGGATTTCAAAACGTCGCTGCGCTCTTGCATTACCCCACGCGCAATCGACTCTCTAGTAGAGCGGTTACGCCCGCTTGAACGAGAAAGGGATCTCGAAACTGATGGCCGTGCCCTGGCCGATGCAATGAAGCTCGCGAACGACACCCTGTGCCGCGCGCGCGAACGACCGGTGAGAGCTGCTGACCGTCGAGATGTCCTTGACCTCACCGCCCGCTCCGACCGTGAAGCGAATAACGGCCTCGCCCCGCTCGATACCTTCCTTGACCGCGTCGCGCGGATAGGCGCTATCGCCCAATGCCTTCGCGTAGTTCGGACACGCGGAGCGGGCGCTCGTTGCAGGCGGAGCGGCAGGTACCGCCGGCGCCTCGACGGGCGCGCGCACTGCGATCGGCGGCGCTTCGACTGGCGGTGTCGTGGTCGTCGCCGTAATCACGTTCGGCGGCGGCGGGACGTTGACCTGAACTTCGGGCGGCGGGATATACGGGGGCGGCGGCGCGACGAACTTCGGCGGCGGCGGCAATTGCACCTCCGGAGGAGGCGGGGGCGGAGGCTTGATCTCCTCGATGATCTGGGTCTCGAGCGGCTTCTTGACCACTTCGACGACCTTGCGCGCAAGTCCGCTGATCAGCCCGTAGATCAAAGCCACGTGGAGGAGGATGACAACAACGATGCCAACCATATGCTTGGCTGGATTTCGCTGCTGCTGCGCATAGTCCATTTATATGTGCTCCAGAACGCTTTCGATTTTGCCAAAGGCGCACCCGTTCGCCCGGGGATTGGCGACTTCATCGCCATCTTGGTTGATCTTCCTTGTGGGAGGCCCGACCAGAAAGGGCGCAATGGTACACCAAACATCTGGTGTCAAATCAGTTTGCTAGGCTGCCTCTTCAACTTTCTCGAATACGAGTAAAGGACGAAGCTGGATTCCGTCAAACGTCTCATGCGAAGTCCATCATCCGGCCTATATGAGCGACGGTTTGTCCGGCATGGCTCGCGCAGTTCGATGCCTCAATTGCGACGGAGCAACATCCGATCGATCAAGCGCAATGCATCGAACCAGGGCTTGAAATCATCGAACAAGACTTCATCACCCGGCGAGTTTGTTGGTACCTCGTCCCGTACGCGAGCGAAAATCTCGCGCCACGAACGTTCGCCGTTGAGATGACTGAATATCCTTTGAACGTATTGTCCGCAGGCGATCGGCAGCGCAAGGCCGGAGCGACCGTGCTGGAGCAGAAATGGTTCGCGCTTGTGGTGTTCGATAAGCGCCGAGAGATCTTCCCCGCGCGCGGGGTGTTCCTCGGTAATGAAGAATGGAACGTAGTCACTATCTCCATAAGGCGCGCAACGATGGTTGAGTCGCGTCGCAAAAAACGAATGCGTAATGAGGTCGCCTCCCGCAAGTTCGGCGACCGCTTCCCGATCGCGCTGCGACATCGTGCCCAAGCTTTCAAGGAGCGTCGGGTCGGGGTGCGACAGAACTCTTTCCGGCGAATAAGGCAGCCGTCCGCGATGCACATCTGAAAAGGTAAGGTGCAACCCACAGCAGTCTTCGAGCCATTCATATAACTGTGGAACCGTGTAGGCGCGGTCCTTGGAGTGAAGTAACAAATCGACGATGCCCGCGTCGCCTCCAGAGCGGTGGTCCGGATGAAGTTCTTCCCCACGCTTGAACCAATTGCGCTTGGGCAAGGATGCCAGAACAGCTTTGGCGTTTGTCAACTTGTCGGCCGTATCGTCGAGCCCGGCATTGAGCGTTCTCAGCAAGGACTGCAGCTGGTAAACCCCGGTCCGACCGATTTGTCCATAGACCATCAAGCCGAGCGCGCCATCCGGGGCGAGTGACGAAAGCAATGCATCGAGTCCGTGTTCCGGCGAATCGAGATGATGCAAGACACCGACGCAATTGATGTAATCGAATTCGCCCAGTGCCAATTTCGGCAAATCGACGATTGATTCCGAAATCCATTCGATTCCCGAAAGCCCTCGAATGCGGGCACGCTCCCGGGCAACTGCGATACTCGGTTCACTGACGTCGACGTGAACGATACGGGCATCCATTCCCCTCAATTGCTCGGCCAGGAATATCGTTCCGTCTCCGGTTCCTCCACCCGCAACGAGAATCCTGAAGCCGCGTTCAAAGCGACGTTCTCCGCGAAAGCAATGGTGGTTGATAAGACCGATATCGTCGAGCCAGGTACCGATCAAGCGAGTTTTCTCGTCAACGGGATCTCGCGACGGATACGGAAACTCCTCGTATTGACGCGTCACCCAATGCTGAACGTCTGATGCTTCCATCTCTTTCCCGAATGCCATGAGGCGCAACAAACCGCAGCTTGCGCTTTTCGTTGGACGAAAAAAAACCCGCGGGGATAAACCCCGCGGGCTCAGAGACTTTCTCGACGCGCTTACTTGAACATGTAGGCAAGACGCGCATAGTAGGTACGGCCATGCGGATCGCCGATCGTCGGATCGTAGCCCACCTGGAAGTACTGGTTCTGGTTCGAGAACGGCGGGTTGCGATCGAATAGGTTGCGAATACCGAGCGTGACCTTGAGCGCCTTGAACGCAGTATACGAACTGCTGAGATCGATCGTTTCATACGAGCCAACCTGACGCTGCTTGCCGGCAAGATTCAGGTTCGAATCAGCATAGCCCGACGACCAGTTGTAGTAGGCCGCTGCGTTGTACGGGCCGTAATCCCAGGAAAGCGAAATCACCTGCTTGTAGCGAACGACCGGGCCGAAGATCTGGAACGTGCCGATGTTTTCCGTAAAGCGCGGGTCAGCCTTGAGCTTGTTCTTGCTCGAAATCAGGTACGTGCTTTCGATGCCGGTAGTGAACTGACCGTAGTCAGCCTTCGGGAAGCGATAGCGCGCCGAGATGTCGACACCCTTGGTGATCTGTTCGGCGACATTTTCATATTGGGCCGAGACGAAATCAATCACCGTCACGCCGGTGAATGGATCCACCTTGGTGATCACGTCGGCCGCATACGGCGAAGAACTCGTGCGCGTCGTGGTGTTGAAAAGGTCGATATAGCCATTGCCCTGCGCGTTTGTCAGCTTGGTGTCGCCGTTGATGATGGCGATCTGCTGCTTCTGCTTGATATAGAAATAATCCGCGCCGAACGTGATGTCGCGGGTCGGCTCAAGAACGAAGCCTGCCGAGAATTGATGCGACTTTTCAGGCTGCAGTTTGGTATTGCCGCCCTGCTTGATCTTCAACTGGGCATTACAGAAGTTCGGATTGAAACCCGCGCCACCGGCATCGTTGCATCGGCTCTTGCCCGGTCCATTGCTCGAATCGAACAGCGGATCGTCGTAAGCGCCACCCGAGTTGGTCTGTGTTACGCCGTTGAACAATTCGACGAGCGTCGGAGCGCGGAACCCCGTGCCGGCCGAACCGCGAAGCAGCAACGCAGTGGTGGGCTGGTAACGCAACGTAAGCTTCGGGTTGGTCGTATTGCCGAAATCGCTGTAATGGTCGAAACGCCCAGCCAATCCCGCCTCGAGATTCTTGATGATGGGAATATTCAATTCGCCGAATACAGCCGTAACCCGACGCGAGCCGACCGAGGGCTGAAGATCGCCCCCACTTCCGATAATGTCACCGGAACCCAATACGGCACCCGGAACATCGTCGAATTTTTCGCGGCGGAATTCGGCACCGATCGCAGCTGAGAGCGGACCTGCGGGCAGATTGTAGATTTCGCGCGAGGCGCGACCGTCGATCGAATCGCGCGTTGACTTGCCGACCCGCACAACCTGGTTGAGCTTGGTGCGATCGATTGCTGCCTGTCCGGCAGCATCCTGCGTAACGGAGAACGGATTGATAGCCGGGTCGATGCCGCCCGCCGCAACCACGGCTGCGGAATATCCCGGCTGCTTGGGAGTCAGCCCACCCGCAACCCGCAGCAGCTTCGACTCAAGAAGCCAGCCGTCGACGTAGGAATCCGTCACCTTGTCCTGCGTGCGCATCAGGCCGACGTTGTAATCCCAGCCAAAGCCCGTACCTTCGAGGCCGATCAAGGCACGATCGGCTTTTTCCTTGGCCACGTCGGTGCGCGGACCGGCGGAAAGACTACGCCAGAAAATATCGGCAAATCCTGGGACAGGACCCGAATCCGCAGCGATGCCGGGAATCGCAGGCGTGATGCCATTGCCCGGATAATACTTGCCGGTCTTGGGATACAAGACCCGATCCGTGCCGGTATTGAAAGTAGTCGATTCCGAAACCGGGTCCGGGGAAACGCGAAACTTCTGGCGATTTTCCGAATGCAGATATTCCACGAACAACTGATTATTCGCGTTCAGTTGAACAGTCGCACGGAACAATGCGCTCGCCGATTCAGACGGGTTGAAAATGTCGATGACCGAGGCGTAGTCGAAACGGCATCGCGCATCCGTCGCCGAAATGCCGAACGAGGCCGGCGGATTGCAGCCATTGCCTCCCTGATATTTGTTTGCGTACGGATTCTGCAGGCCCGCGGAAGTCAAGATATTGGCGGGAACCGAATTGGAACTCAGTCGGTTGACACCTTCGGTCGGAATATAAGCGGTATTGGAAAATGTCCGCTGCCTAGCCCCAATCTCATCCTGTTTGCGGTAATCAAACACGCCGAACAGGTTGAACCCATTCTTCGCCAGATCGCCATAACCAAGAGTGGCGGTTCCGGTGCGACTATTGCCGCCCTTGCTGTCGGTCGAGTAATAGCCCGCTTCGATCGTACCGCCCTGATAGTCCTTGCGGGTGATGAAGTTGATCACGCCACCGATCGCGTCGGTACCGTAAACGGCCGATGCGCCGTCACGGAGGATTTCGACGCGTTCCAAAGCTGCGATCGGAATGGAGGTGAGGTTGACGCCGCCGCCGTCGAAGGCGTAGACCGCGAGACGGCGGCCATTCAACAGAACGAGCGTATTGACCGAACCAAGACCGCGCAGCGAGGCGCCCGAGAAACCGGGACGAGCTGCGTCGCCGAGGGCCAGCGTCGCGTTATAGCCCCCTCCGTTGTTGGAGGAAACACGGTCCAGCAACTCGGCGGCCGTCGTGACGCCCAGCTTGTCGAGATCTTCGCGCCTGATCACGGTGACCGGCAATGCCGTTTCCGCATCGATGCGCTTGATCGACGAGCCCGTCACTTCAACGCGTTCACCGCGCTGAACATCCTGTGCAAGCGCAGGCGCGGCAACGAGAGCCAGTCCTGCTACACCACCGCCAAAAGCCAGGCGCAAGCAGCGCGCGATAGGTACTTCTTTAAACATAGCTACCCCTTCAAGAACGGTTGGAATCGACGGCGAGGGACGTCGCTCATCAAAGCATTCGTAAGGTTTTCGTGATTCAGTGCAACTGAATCTCGCGAATCCTTACTACTCATTTAGTCTAGCCAACTTCCTTTCGCGACCGAAGTAAAAGGTCGCGGAAACACCCAAAGCACAACTTTTGCGGCATTCCTGTTGGGTTTTTGCTACGAAAGGTGCGATTCGATCGCGGATGTAACACGCTGGGCACAGACGACAAACAAAAAGCCCGCCTTGCGGCGGGCTTCGAGTCGAACGCCCCTGAGTCTGAGCGCTCTTGAACTGCGATGAATTACATCTTGTAGGTCAGGTTCGCGCGCAACTGACGACCGCGCACGTCATAGACGCTGAAGTCATACAGGTTTGTGGAACTGAAGCCAGGATCGTACGGGGGCACCTTGTTGAAGATATTGATGGCCGCAGCGCTCACCGAAA
This sequence comes from Burkholderiales bacterium, assembly GCA_038318315.1. Taxonomy (GTDB): domain Bacteria; phylum Pseudomonadota; class Gammaproteobacteria; order Burkholderiales; family Burkholderiaceae_D; genus CAHJXF01. Next base: position 19,895 of record JBBQCA010000010.1, read on the forward strand.
TGTTCTTGGTGATGTTGTACTTCGCGGACAAGTCATAAGACGTGTACGGCGCGATGCGGGTGCGATAGGCACCGTTCTGGAAGCGCGGATCATTGGCATCGCTGAAGAACGTGGCTGGGAGCGCATCCTGGTAGAAGCCATGGATGTAGTTGGCACGACCCGTGATCGCCAGCGGACCGTAATCCCAATCCAGCGTGAACGCTGCGCGCACGCGCGGAATCGTGTTCGTGCATCCGTTGTGAGCCACGCATTCCGTGGGCGACCCGCCCGTGGTCGATTCGGTGAACGTGTGGATATAGGTCGCGTTGGTGCGAAACGTAAACTTGCCGATCGGCGTGGTCGGGAAGATATAGCGCAGATCGACATCGACGCCGCTGGTGCGCCGCTCGCTCAGGTTCTGGTAATTGCTCAGAATCGTCACGACCTGATTGTTCGAAGGATCGCGGACGACGTTTGCATTGCTCGGACATCCCGGACCACCTGCCGGACACGAACGGTCGAGGATGCTCTGGAATCTCTCCGACGCGACAACGTTGCGCCACCGAATTTTGTACACGTCGATCGACACGTTGAAGTTGCGCGTCGGCTCGATGATGATGCCCGCGGTCGAACTCACCGACGTTTCCGCCTTCAGCGACGGGTTGCCTGCGAACACACCGGAGATCTGACGAGTAACACCATCCTCGGGATCGATGACCGACTGGAAGAACGTCGCGACCGAGGGCGAGATTTCAGGCAAGGTCGGCGCACGGAAACCCTTACCCCAGTTGCCTCGGAACGCTATGACTTCGTTGGGCGTGTACTTCAGTCCGAACTTGGGCGTCCTCGAACTGCCGTAGTCGCTGTAGTGGTCGAAACGACCGGCCACCTGCGCCTCGAGCTGCTTGAAGATTGGCAACGCGAATTCGGTGAAGACGGCGTAGTTGGTACGGTCGCCATTGGTGGCCGTGATGCCCTGACCCAGGATGTTGCCGCTGGCGGCAAACGGGTCCGGACGATCGTTCAACTTCTCCTTGCGCAACTCGCCTCCGATCGCCACGCCCACCGGGCCTCCCGGCAATCTCAACTGCTCGATCTGCGTGCTTGCCTTGGTGTCCACGAATTCCAACTGCGACGTCGATTTTCTCGGAAAATTTATGCGGATCGAATCGCGCACCGCTTGCGAGTTGGTCGAAAACTTGTCGAGGTTGTAGCTGGAGGATGTCGAGATCGGCACCGGAGGCTGAGGCGACGTGGGTACGCCGAACGCAGCGCTGGTACCCGATAGCGTGATGCGGTTGATGTTCTTCTGGTCGATTTCGTTGCGCGAATATCCGATTGCGCTGTCGAAATCCCAGTTTCCAACAGCGTACGTCAGGCCGGTGAGGACGCGCCCGGTATTCGAATCGATCTTCAAGTCGCGCGTACCCAAATCGGCTAGCACCCCCACGTAGCGCGCGTTGCTTGCGAATGGATTGCCCGCGACGCCCGGTGCAAACGTGATGTTGTACGTAAAGGGACGCAGGCCGGCCGGGGTATTTTGAAGTCCCGTCGTTCCCGCAAAGAACGGATCCTGAAATGTCTGCTTGGTGTGATTGTGGCTATAACCGAATTCGAGGTAGCCCTGCGTGGACGGCGTGAATTGATACGTGCCGCGCGTAATCAGGCCGACGCGCTCGGTTTCAGGAAGTGCCGTAAACTGGTCGTTGAAGTCTTTGGTACAAAAAGTGTTGGTTGCCGCCGCCTGTGCTCGGTTGGTCGCCAGCGTCGCCGCCGACTGATTCGTCGACAGGTTGATGAGACCGGCATCGACCGCTTGGGGTCCAGTCAGCACCGTGCCGGGACACTCGCTGATGGCCCGAAAGGTGTTCGTCAACGTAGTCGTACCGGTAACCTGGCGCCACGTGCCGCCACCGGTCAACGACGAGAAGTTGCGCCCGCCCAGCTGCCCGCGCATATCGCGCGTGTGGCCGAACTTGGTGTCGGCGAATTCAAGCAGTTCGCGCTTGTAGAGATCGACCGTCGCGAAGACGTTGAACTTGTCGCGGCTCAAGTCACCCCAACCGCCGGTGAGGTTAGCCGAGTATTCGTTCTTGCCTTCGGAACGCCCGCCGCCAATAGTGCCCTCGATGCCTGTGTAGTCCTTGCGCAGGATGATGTTGACTACGCCCGCAATGGCATCGGAACCGTAGATGGCCGAAGCGCCGTCCTTGAGAATTTCAATGCGCTCGACCGCGCTCGTTGGAATTGCGTTCAGGTCAACGAAACTGTCCTGAAGGTTCTGTGCGAAACCGTAGCCGGCAACGCGACGGCCGTTAATAAGCACCAGGGTGGTCTTCTGCCCAAGGCCTCGCAGCGAAATGCCGGCTGCACCGGGGGCGAAGCTGTTCGCGAAGCTCTCGCCGAAACTACCGACGTTGGACGGGATATTCCTCAGCACCTCGGCAATGTTGGGGCGGCCGCTGCGCTGAATCTCTTCGCGCGTGATGACTTCGACCGGCGCGACGGTTTCCGCGTCCACGCGCTTGATGTTCGAACCCGTGACTTCAATTCGCTCGAGACGTTGGGGCGCTTCTTGTGCAAACGCCGGCGCGATCGACAACGTTAGGCCAGCGCCCACCACGCCCAGCAGTGCACGCGGAATAACCTTTAACTTGAATTGCATCGAGAAACTCCTGAAAGGGCAGCGAACGGTTCACCCGTGGCAGTCTTGGCGAATAAATTACAAACTGAAACAGTGGCGTGAATTTTAGCTACGACGTGCAACCGGGCGACACTTTTCACGCGCGGGCAGGGTTTTTCCTTAATTTCTTGCAAGGGAAATGTTGGATGCGCGCGACATTGCCGCCTCTGCAGATTGCCGAGGAGTGTGTCGTGACGAGTCGGTCGATAGCTGGGTGAATCTTGCTTTCAGTGGCGATATGAGCCGCAGCGTTTCAGAAACGTTGGGCCTGTGCCACAAGGGAAATTACGCAACGCCGCGAAACTCACGGTCCTGGACTGTCCACGGCCCTGTGAGCGATGGCTGCGCAACCGTCGGTTATCATTTCTGCCCTTGCGGTTTCCAACCCGGTCAGCTTTTTAACGCGCCATATATATGTCGGCGCTAACCAGGCATGCCGCGTTGACATCGCAGCACATCGAGCAACACGGATCATGCAGACAACAATTCAGCAAGCAGAAACGGGCGCGAGCGCGGAAACCGGCGCCGCACCCCAAGGCGGCGACGCGGTCCTCGAACGAGAGGTCGCCCGATTGATCGTCGAAGCCCTCAACCTCGAGACGCGACCCGATGAAATTGCCGCCAGCGCACCGCTCTATGGCGAAGGTCTCGGACTCGACTCGATCGACATCCTCGAGATCGCGCTCGTGGTCTCCAAGAAATACGGCTTTCAATTGCGCTCGGACGACGAGAACAACGGGAAGATCTTTCAGTCGCTGGGAAGTCTCGCGGCGCATATCGCGACGCATCGAACCAAGTAGGCGCGAAGCGGCCGCCCGCGCCTGGCACAGGTTTGGCTCAACGTTTGGCTCCCGCAGCGGCTCACTCGGCAAACCCTCGACGCGACGCAATCGCCACCGTCGCGAGTGTCCTCGTGATCGCCCCGTATTGCGTGGCGCTGCACCTTCTGATCGCGGAACGCACCATGCCGCGCGTGACGCTGGCCCTCGCGCTCACGCCCTGGGCTCTCGCGGCGCTTTCGATCTGCGTCAGGACCAGACGCTATTGGATCCTCCCCATCGTCGCGATCGCCATCGGTTTCGCGCTCTGGCGCTTCGGTGACGTACTCGCAGCCCGGGTCGAGCGCGTCGTGTACCTCGAGAACCTCGCGTTCGACCTGTTCCTGGCGCTGGTCTTTGCCATCACCTTGCGATCGGGCCACGAAGCGCTCGTGACGCGGCTCGCGCGCGCCGTGCGGGGCGGGAGCATGCCCGATGCCATCGTCCCGTACACGCGCGCCGTGACCGCAGCCTGGGCGATCTACTTCGTCGCGCTCGCCGCGATCTCGACGCTGCTTTTCTTCACGCAGTCGCGCGTAGTCTGGTCGCTCTTCATCAACGTGCTGGTCTGGCCGTTGACCGTCGCGATGTTCGTGGTCGAATACGCGGTGCGCCTTCGTGTATTGCGCGATCTCGATCACGTGTCGCTGATGGCGACCATGCGCGCGTTCATGCATCGGGCCTCTTGACTTGCGGGCGGTTCACTCCATGAACGCGATCCTTCCTCTGCTTTACTCGAGTCCGACGACGTCGCACGACGCGGTATTCGCATGGCGGCATGGTGCGGCGATTTCACGCGGGCAATTTCTCGACGATGTGGCGACGCTCGCCGCCGCCCTGCCCGATCGCGCGCACGTGCTCAACGTCTGTACCGATCGTTATCGTTTCGCGGTCGGCCTGGCCGCGGCGATCGTGCGCAAACAGATCAGCCTGATGCCCCCGTCGACACACGCCGAAACCGTGCGTCAGTTGACCGCAAGCTTTCCCGATCTGTATTGCCTCTGCGAACTCGTGCAGCCCGACATCGATCTTCCGCAAATCGTTTATGAAGAGGCGCTCGCCTCGCCCCCGCCTGCGCGTACGCCCCATCAAGCCGATCGCGCGATCCCTCTCGTCCCGGCCGATCAAACCATCGCCTATGTATTCACGTCCGGGTCCACCGGCGTGCCGACGCCGCATCGCAAGCGCTGGGGATCGCTGGTCGAGAACGTGCGCTCGGAAGCGGAGCGGCTCGGCATCGCCGACGACCCCCGAGTCGCTGCCATGGCGATCGTCGCGACCGTTCCGCCACAGCACATGTTCGGCTTCGAGTCGTCGGTGCTGCTGGCCTGGCAGAGCGCAGCCGCGATGGTGGCCGAGCGTCCCTTCTTTCCCGCCGACATCGTGGCCGCGCTCGCAGGCGTTCCCTCCCGCCGCATGCTGGTCACGACGCCGTTTCATCTGCGCACTCTGCTGGTCGCGCTGTCGACCGAGCCGGCGCAGGGTGCGCTCGCCTTGCCCGCCGTCGATCTCGTCCTGTGCGCGACCGCGCCGCTGTCGCCGGCATTGGCACGCGAGGCCGAGCAACGTTTCGACGCGCCCATCTCCGAAATCTACGGCTGTACCGAGACCGGCCAGATCGCATCGCGACGACCTACCGTCGACGCGCGCTGGCATCTGCTGGGCGACGTGACGCTGGCCATCGAAGACGGCCAGGCGATCGCCAGCAACGGCCATGTCGATCAGCCCACGGCGCTTGCCGACGTGATCGAACTCGCGCCCGACTTCGCCGGTTCGCGCCGTTTCGAACTCGTCGGGCGCATCGCCGACCTGGTCAACGTCGCCGGCAAGCGCACTTCCCTCGCTTTTTTGAATGTCCAGCTGAACGCGATCGATGGCGTGATCGATGGTGCTTTCTTCATGCCCGACGAAGACGCGTCCGAACACGGATTCGCGAGCGATGGCGTGACGCGGCTGGTGGCCATCGTAGTCGCGCCGACCCTCGATGCGCAGCGCCTGACGGCTGCCCTGCGCGCGCGCATCGACGCGGTCTTCCTGCCGCGCCCGATTCATTTCGTCGATCGTCTGCCGCGCAACGCCACCGGCAAGCTCACGCGCGCCATGCTCGAGTCGCTCGCGATGAAGGATGGTGCGGCCACAGCGTCATCGCACGGCGCATCGCGCAATGCCGGCGCGGCTCCGTCGACCGACGACAACCACGCGGCGCGACGATGACCCGACTCGCTCTGACCATCGACCCCACGCATCCCGCATTCGCCGGGCACTTTCCGAAGCGGCCTATCGTTCCCGGCGTGGTGTTGCTCGACCAGAGCCTGCGCGCGCTCGCCGCGAACCTCGGGCTCGATGAAGAAATGATCGCGTCGACGATCTGCAGGATCGGGGCCGCCAAATTTCTGTCGCCGGTCGATCCCGGCGAAGCACTGCGGCTCGAAGTCGAGGCGACGTCCAGACCCGCGAGCACATCGACAACCTCGGCGACGCTGTCGGCATCCACCGCCTATACCCTGCGCGTCTTCGCGGGCGAGGCCGCGGGCGAACGACTCGCCGTGACGGGAACGGTGTCGTTCGAGCCGCGGGATGCAAACGCAGCGAACGCCGCGTCGGCCGCGTCGGTCTAGCGTCGCATCATCATGGCCGCCATCTGGACCACGCAACGCGAACGCGGCAGCCCCGCGTTCCTCTCGCTGTTCACCTGGATCGCGCTGCGCATGGGCCGCCGCTTCGCGCGCCTGCTGCTCTATCCGATCGCCTGGTATTTCGTCTTCGCCGGCGGCGCGCCACGCGCGGCGTCGCGCGACTACATCAAGCGCGTGCTGGGCCGCGAAGCGACGCTGCTGGACGGCTTTCATCATGTGCACAGCTTTGCATCCGTGACGCTCGACCGGCTCTATTTTCTCAACGATAGGCACGACCTTTTCGACATCGAAGTATTCGGTCGCGAGATCGTGCGCGACGCGATGAAGGACAGGCCGAGCGCGCCAACAACCATGCGCGGTACGACGCGAGGCGCATTCGTGATCGGCGCTCACCTCGGGAGTTTCGAAGCGGTTCGCGCGCCGGGCCACGACGAGATCGACTTGCGCGTGTCGATGGTGATGTATCAGGACAACGTCCAGCAATTGCACCGGGTTCTCGCGGCGATCAATCCACGCCACTCGCAATCGATCATCGCGCTCGGTCGGGTGGACTCGATGCTGCGCGTCAAGCGCGCACTCGACGACGGCGAATTCGTCGGCATGCTGGCCGACCGCACGCTCGCCGAAGAAGTCGGCGGCAATGCCGTGCGGGAGATGACCTTGCTGGACGGGCGCGTCACGATACCGACCGGCCCGTTTCGCATGGCCGCAATGTTGAGGCGCCCCGTCATCTTCATCGTCGGGCTCTATCTCGGCGGCAATCGCTACGAAGTGCATTACGAAAATCTGTTCGACTTTTCGCACGAATCTCTCGCAACCGGCGCGGACCGTGCGGCCACGATGGACCAGGCGATCGACACGGCGATCGAACGCTATGTTCAAAGGCTCGAGCACTATTGCAAGAGCGCACCCTTCAACTGGTTCAATTTCTATGACTATTGGAACGATGCCGAGCGTGCCGGCACGCATCAGGCCGAGCGCCGTGGATCGCAGAAACCCTGACAGCATGCGTGGCCTCGCGGCGCGTGCGTTCGGCCTCGCGTGCGGTCTCGTGCTCGCGTTCACGGCCCTCGCCTGCGGCGCCGCGACTCCTCCTGTGACCTCCGCCGCAGCGCCCCCGGCGACGTCCCATGCAGCCGAGCCCTTCACCGCTCGGCAATTGATGCACACGCTCGCCGAGAACAAGGCAAGCCGCGCCGAATTCGTCGAGAAGAAATATCTGTCATCCCTCGATCGTCCGCTCGAGTCTTCGGGCGAACTGATCTACGTCGCGCCGTCGCGACTCGAAAAGAGAACCGTCAAGCCCAGGCCCGAAGTGCTGGTCGTCGATGGCGGCACGTTGACGATCGAACGCAACGGCACCCGCCGCAGCATCGCGCTCGCGTCCTTCCCCGAAGTTTCGGCATTCACCGAAAGCATCCGCGCGACGCTGGCCGGCGACCTCGATGCCTTGTTGCGCGACTATCGCGTCGACGTCGACGGATCGCCCGCGCAGTGGCGGCTGACGCTGCTGCCCTCCGACTCCAGGATCGCCGCACTCGTCAGTCGCGTCACGGTGACCGGCCGCGACAGGCGCGTGGATGCGATCGAAGTCCTGCAGGCCGACGGCAATCGATCGGTCACAACCATCGCGCCGAAAGCCAACGCGCCATCATGAGCGGCTCACGCGGCCCGTTGCCGCCGAGCCGGGACCCGCGGCGCCGTGCGATCGGGCTCCTCGCGATCGTGCTGTGGCTCGCGGTCCTCGTCGTCGCGATCGTCGTGATCGCGCGCGCGCGCTTCACCGCCGATCTCTCGGCGTTCCTGCCCGCCAGGCCGACGCGCGAGCAGGCGCTGTTGATCGATCAACTTCGCGAGGGCCCCGCGTCGCATCTGATCCTGATGGCCATCGATGCCGGCGCGAAGCCGATCTCCGATGCCGCTCTCGCCGGCTTGTCCCGGCGCACCGCGGCGACCCTGCGCGCAGACCCGCGCTTCCTGTCGGTCAACAACGGCGAAACCACCACCGCGACCCGCGACCGCGAGTTGCTGTTCAACCATCGCTATCTGTTGAGCGATCGCATCACACCCGAACGCTTGACCAGCATCGGCCTGCACGATGCGCTGAACGAAACCCTCGACCTGCTCTCGTCATCGGCGGGCCTGATGCTGCAGCCGCTGATCTCGCGCGACCCCACCGCCGAACTCGTGCATCTGATCGACGCGCTCACGGCCGGACGGGACCTGCCGCTGGTCAATGGCGTATGGATCGCGCGTTCCGCCGAGCAAGGCCCGCACGCGCTTCTGATCGCCGAATCGCGGGCCGCGGGGTCGGACATCGATGGACAGCAGGCCGCGATCGGCGCGGTGCGCGACGCCTTCGAAGCGGCGAAGCGTGAAGCGCGGGTGGACGCAACAGCGACGGCGAATGCGGACGCTGCGCGCCTCGTCCTCTCGGGCCCGCCGGTATTCGCGGTCGATGCGCGCAACACCATCGAACGCGAAGCCAAGCGCCTCTCGCTGATCGGCTCGATCCTCGTCGCGCTGTTGCTCGGCTCGGTCTATCGCTCGGTGCGCGCGCTCGTGCTCGGTCTGTTGCCGATGATCTCGGGCGCGCTGTGCGGACTCGCGGTCGTCGCGGCCGGCTTCGGCGTGATCCACGGCATCACGCTCGGCTTCGGCGTGACGCTGATCGGCGAAGCGGTGGACTACGCGATCTACCTGTTCGTGCAGCGCTCGGGTCGCGTTGCGAGCACCGATGCGAACGCGGGCGTGCATCCGCGTGGCTTCTGGACCACCATCGCACTCGGCGTCGCGACCTCGGTGATCGGCTTCGCGGCGCTGATCTTCTCGGGCTTTCAAGGACTCGCGCAGATCGGCATCCTGTCGATCGTCGGGCTGGTCGTGGCGGCTTCGGTGACGCGCTGGGTGTTGCCCGCATTGATGCCCGCCGGCTTCACGGTGCGGGCCATGCCGCGACTGGGCAGCGCGCTGGCGGCGGCGAGCGCGCGCGCATCGATGCTGCGCTGGCCGCTGCTCGCCCTTGCCATCGGCGCTTGCGTCGCGCTCTACATCCATCGCGACCGCATCTGGAGCGATGACCTCGCCGCGCTCAGCCCCGTCGCCAAGTCGGATCAGGCCACCGACCGGCGCTTGCGCAGCGAACTCGGCGCGCCCGACGTACGCGACCTGGTGATCGTGGTCGCACCGGATCAAGAGAGTGCGCTGCGCGGCAGCGAGCGCGTGGTCGCCGCACTCGCGCCCTTGATCGCCGACGGTTCGCTGGCCGGCGTCGATGCGCCATCGCGCTATCTGCCGAGCAACGCGACGCAGCGCGCGCGTCAGGCCGCGCTGCCCGACGACGCCCCGCTGCGCGCCAACTTCGCAAAGGCGCGCGAAGGCCTGCCCTTTTCCAGGGCCAGGTTCGACGGATTCTTCGACGACGTGGCGCGCGAGAAGAACGGCCCGCTCGTCACGCGCGCCGATCTCGACGGCAGTTCGCTGGCGATCGGCACGCGCGCATTGTTGAGCCGTCAGGAAGGCGGCCGGCAATGGACGGCCCTGGTCGCGCTGCGGTCGCCGGCAGCGCTTGGCGGCGGCACGAGCGACGTACCACGCGCCCGCATCATCCAAGCGCTCGAACCGCTGCAGCAGGACCGCGGCGTCGAGCCGGCCGTGGAAGTGCGTGCGATCGACATCAAGACCGAGACCCAGCAACTCTATGTGGGCTACCTCTCCGAAGCGGTCCGCGCGGCGGGTTTCGGTGCGCTGGCGATCGTCGTGTTGCTCGCGCTCGCGCTGCGCGATGCGCGACGCCTCGCGCGTGTCCTCGTTCCGCTGGCGCTCGCGGTGGTGCTGGTCGCGGCCGCGCAGGTCGTGCTCGCAGGTCCGCTCACGCTCTTCCATCTGGTGGGTCTGTTGCTGATCGTCGCGGTCGGCTCGAACTACGCATTGTTCTTCGACCGACGCACGACCATCGATGCCTCGCTCGAGGCCGGCGCGGCTGACGCCACTGCCGACGAAGTGTCGGACGATCGCGCGCTCCTGACGTCGCTGGTCATCGCCAATCTCACGGCCGTGATCGGCTTCGGCGTGCTCGGTTTTTCTTCGCTGCCGGTGCTGCATGCGATCGGCACCACGGTCGCACCCGGTGCACTGCTGGCGCTGCTGTTGTCGGCCGTGTTCGCGGCGACGAGGGCGCGATCGAAGGCCGCTACCATGGCGCTCTCATGACGATTCGGCTTCGACGGCTCCTGATAGCGGTGATCACGACACTTCTTGCCACCAGCGGCTGCT
>JBBQCA010000011.1:0-29973 GCA_038318315.1 Burkholderiales bacterium
GTCGAGCGCGTCGAAGGCTTTCTGATTGACGATCACCGCGTTCTTCGGCAACCACGCCTCGGTGTCGTACCAGATCTTGATGTGCTCGTAGGTCTTGGTGTCGTAGCCGGTCGAGCCCGACGACATGTACGAATCGACGACACCGGTGGCAAGCGCCTGCGACAGTTCGGCGGCTTGCACCGTCACCGGCTGCGCGCCGACCAGCTCGGCGATCTTCGCGGTCGCGGGACTGTAGGCGCGCCACTTGAGGCCGCGCATGTCGGCGACGCTGTTCAATTCCTTGTTCACGTAGATGCCTTGCGGCGGCCACGCGACCGCATAGAGCAGCTTGATGCCCTGCGTCGCGAGCAGTTTCTCGAGCGCGGGCTTGGACAGCTTGTAGAGCTTCATCGCGCCGGGATAGCCGGTGGCGAGAAAAGGAATGCCGTCCAGGCCGAAGAACGCGTTCTCGTTTTCGAAATTCACCAGCAGGATCTCGCCCGCCTGCGCCTGACCCCCTTGCACCGCCCGCTTGATCTCGTTGGCCTTGAACAGCGACGCGTTGGCGTGGACCGTGATCTTGAGCTTGCCGCCGGTGGCCTTGTCGACGTCGGCCGCGAACTGCGCCAGGTTCTCCGAGTGGAAGTTGCTGGCCGGGTAGGCGGCAGGGAGGTCCCAGCGCGTCTGCGCAGTCGCGGGCGCCAGCAGGCCGACGTTGATGAACAATGCGAGACTGATGACCCAACGCATGGTCGACTCCTCCGATTCATGAAGGGTACGACTGTAGCAAGAAGGCGTGGCCGCTTTCCATGCCGATTAACCCGAAGCACGATCGATCATTCACCGCCGCCTTCCCGCCACCTTCCGACGCGGGAAAGCACGACACGGACCTTCAGGATGACTTCACAGACCGAACCGACCGCGCTCGCCGACCGCTGGCAATTCTGGATCGACCGCGGCGGCACCTTCACCGACGTGGTCGGCCGCAGGCCCGATGGATCGCTGGTCACGCATAAGCTGCTCTCGGAAAATCCCGAGCAATACGACGATGCGGCGGTCGCCGGGATTCGCCATCTCCTGCAGGTCGCGGCCGACCAGCCGGTTCCCGCCGCTCGCATCGAAGCCGTCAAGATGGGCACGACGGTCGCCACCAATGCGTTGCTCGAACGCAAGGGCGAGCCGACCGTGCTGTTCATCACGCGCGGCTTTCGCGATGCGTTGCGGATCGCTTATCAGAACCGGCCGCGCTTGTTCGACCGGCACATCGTGTTGCCGGAGTTGCTCTATCGCAAGGTGGTCGAGGTCGATGAACGCGTAGGCGCGCGGGGCGATGTGGTCACGCCGCTGGACGCAGAAGCAACGCGCGACGCATTGAAGCGCATGCATGACGAGGGCCTTCGATCGATCGCGATCGTGCTGATGCACGGCTATCGCTATCACGATCACGAGCAACGCATCGCGGCGATGGCCGAGGCGATTGGCTACACGCAGATCTCGGTCTCGCATCGCGTCAGCCCGCTGATGAAGCTCGTGCCGCGCGGCGACACCACGGTGGTCGATGCCTATCTCTCGCCGATCCTGTCGCGCTATGTCGATCGGGTCGCAGCCGACTTGCCCGGCGTGCCGCTGCAGTTCATGCAGTCGAGCGGCGGCTTGACCGACGCGCGTCGCTTTCACGGCAAGGACTCGATCCTCTCGGGACCGGCGGGCGGCATCGTCGGCATGGCGCGCACCAGCGCGCTCGCGGGCTTCGATCGCGTGATCGGTTTTGACATGGGTGGCACGTCCACCGACGTGTCGCACTACGCGGGCAAGTTCGAGCGCGAGTTCGAGACCCAGGTCGCGGGCGTGCGCATGCGCGCGCCGATGATGAGCATCAACACGGTGGCTGCGGGTGGTGGATCGATCCTTCACTTCGACGGCGCGCGCCTGCGCGTCGGCCCGGACTCCGCGGGCGCGAACCCGGGTCCCGCGAGTTATCGTCGCGGCGGCCCGCTGGCGATCACCGATTGCAACGTGATGCTCGGCAAGATCCAGCCCGATTATTTTCCGCAGGTGTTCGGCCCGAACGCGAAGGAGGCGCTCGATGCGGACGTGGTCCGCACGCGCTTCGCCGAGATGGCCGAAAGCATCGCGGCCGATGGCGGGACGCGCATGACGCTCGAAGCGATCGCCGAAGGCTTCATCGATATCGCGATCGGCAACATGGCCAACGCGATCAAGAAGATCTCGGTCGCGCGCGGGCACGATGTGACCGGCTACACGCTGTCGACCTTCGGTGGCGCGGGCGGCCAGCATGCCTGCCTGGTCGCCGATGCGCTCGGCATGTCGCGCGTGTTCGTGCATCCGCTCGCGGGCGTGCTGTCGGCATACGGGATGGGGCTTGCCGATCAGACCGTGCTGCGTGAGCGCGCAATCGAAGCGCCGCTCACCGATGCGAAGCGATCAAGCCTCGACACCGAGGTCGCATCGCTCGAACAAAGCGCGCTCGATGAGCTGCTCGCGCAAGGCGTCGAGGCTGCGCGCACGCGCACGGTTCGGCACGCGCATCTGCGTTACTCGGGAACGGATTCGGCATTGATCGTGGGCTACGGCGATGCGGCCGCAATGCGCGCGGGCTTCGAGACCCAATATCGCAAGCGCTATTCCTTCCTGATGCCCGGTCGCGACCTGATCGTCGAGGCGATCTCGGTCGAGGCGATCGGCATGTCGGACACGCCCGAAGAGCATGCGACCGAAGCATCGCCGCGCGCCGGGCCGCTGGCGCACTCGCATCGCGTGAAGATGTACAGCGGTGGGGTGTGGCACGACGCCGCGCTCTACGTGCGCGAGAGCCTGCGTCCCGCCGATCGCATAGCTGGCCCCGCCATCATCGCGGAAGCCAACGCGACCACGGTGGTCGAACCCGGATGGCAAGCCGAGGTCACGCCACTCGATCATCTGGTGATGACGCGCGTCGTTGCGCGCGAGGCGCGCCGCGCGATCGGCACCGACGCCGATCCGGTGATGCTCGAGGTCTTCAACAACCTCTTCATGGCGATTGCCGAACAGATGGGCGTGGCGCTGCAGAACACCGCGTACTCGGTCAACATCAAGGAGCGCCTCGACTTCTCGTGCGCGCTGTTCGACGCCGATGGCAACCTGATCGCCAACGCGCCGCACATGCCGGTGCACCTCGGGTCCATGGGCGAGAGCATCAAGACCGTGATCAACGAGAACGCCGCGACGATGAAGCCCGGCGACGTGTACGTGCTCAACGATCCCTATCACGGCGGTACGCATCTGCCGGACATCACGGTGATCACGCCGGTCTATATCGACTCTGTCTCGACGAAGGATGCACCGTTGTTCTACGTCGGGTCGCGCGGCCATCATGCCGACGTCGGCGGCATCACGCCCGGCTCGATGCCGCCGGGCTCGACGCATATCGACGAAGAAGGCGTGATGCTCGACAACGTCAAGCTGGTCGATGGCGCGGGTGCGATGGGACACGGGCGTTTTCTCGAAGACGATCTGCGCGCGCGTCTGGCCGGCGCGAAATATCCTGCGCGCAATCCCGATCAGAACGTGGCCGACCTGCGCGCGCAGATCGCGGCCAATCAGAAGGGCGTCGAGGAACTCGGCAAGATGGTCGAACACTTCGGCGTTGCCGTCGTCACGGCCTACATGAAGCACGTGCAGGACAACGCCGAAGAGTCGGTGCGTCGCGTGGTCACGGCGTTGAAGGACGGCTCGTTCGAATCGCCGCTCGACAACGGCGCCGTGATCCGCGTCGCGATCACGGTCGATCAGGCCAGGCGCGAGGCGACCATCGACTTCACCGGCACGTCGGCGCAGCAGACCAACAACTTCAACGCGCCGTCGGCGGTGTGCATGGCCGCGGTGCTCTATGTGTTCCGCACGCTGGTCGACGACGACATCCCGCTGAACGCCGGCTGCCTCAAGCCGCTGCACGTGATCATTCCGGAAGGCTCGATGCTCAACCCGCGCTATCCGGCGTCGGTGGTCTCGGGCAACGTCGAGACGTCGAGCTGCATCACCAACGCGCTCTACGGCGCGCTCGGCGTGATGGCGTCGGCGCAGGGGACGATGAACAACTTCACGTTCGGCAATGAGAGATATCAGTATTACGAGACGATCTCGGGTGGGTCAGGGGCGGGCGAGGGCTTCGATGGCGTGGACGTCGTGCAGACCCATATGACCAATTCGCGACTCACCGATCCCGAAGTGCTCGAGTTCCGCTTTCCGGTGCGCCTCGAGAGTTACGAAATTCGCGCGGGCTCGGGTGGGCGAGGGCGATGGCACGGCGGCAATGGCGGCGTGCGCAAGGTGCGGTTTCTCGAAGCGATGACGGCGTCGATCTTGTCGAACAATCGCATCGTCGCGCCGTTCGGGATGGCGGGTGGGGGGGCGGGAGCGCTAGGTCGCAATACGGTCGTGCGTAGCGATGGCAGTGAAGAAACGATTCCGCATGTCGGCAGTGCCGAGATGCAGCGTGGCGATGTGTTTGCGATCGAGACGCCGGGTGGGGGCGGCTATGGTGCGGATGGGTGACGCAGCCCTGCAGCGCTGTGCCCCGACTTCAGTCGACGCGCTTGCAGAAGTCGAGCATTGCGACAACGGCCCATTGCATATCAGCAGCCTGCGCTCGACGGCCGATTCGCCGCATTTCATCCGCGAAAATTTAGGCGTCCCTAAAATTTAAACCTTGAGCAGCATCGCCGGCGGATAAGCCGGGGCACCGGTCTCGTCGTTGCCGAAGCGCGCATCGAAGCCGGACAGATCGACGTCGTGCTCGAGCAGTCGATGCAACGCATGCTCGAACGTTCCCGGCATCAGCTGCGCTTCGAGATCGACCGCGAGAAACCGCGGACTCGTATCGATGTGCTCGTAGCGCGCCATGCTCATCTCCTCGCGTTGTTGACCTTGTCATCAACGCAGGCGGCCGGCACACTGATGACCACTTTTTCTACAACTTCGTTAGACCGAACCAAACTTCTTCTTCAACCATCGGAGGAATCCGGTATGAACTCAAGAGACTCTCTTCCCTGACGTGTCATCCTGTTTGCCGTAGTCGTGCTCGCACTATTTGGTGCCGGTCCGTTTTTCTTGGCAACACTGCCCTCGCCCATCTGTTCTTCAACGTGATCATGGCAATCGCGACCACAGTCGTTAGCATCTATGCACGCGCCACTACTCGGCAAGTTCCACTCGCCGGGCGCAAACGCTGGGCCACACGGTCAGCCACCGGAGGAGAAAAAAATGACCACAAGTAAATCGAGGATCATCTACACGCTCACCGACGAAGCCCCGCTGCTGGCGACCTGCTCCCTGCTGCCCGTCATCCGGACTTTCACCGCGCCGGCGGGCATCGACGTCGTCAAGAGCGACATTTCGGTTTCCGCGAGAATTCTTGCCGAATTCTCCGAATACCTCGCGGTGGACCAGAAGGTTCCGGACAACCTCGCCGTGCTGGGCCGCCTGACCCAGGAACCCGATACCAACATCATCAAGCTGCCCAACATCAGCGCCTCCGTTCCGCAACTGATGGCCGCTGTCAAGGAACTGCAATCGCGTGGCTACAAGATTCCCGGCTACCCCGAGGAGCCCAAAACGGCGGAAGAAAAAACCACCTGGGAGCGTTACGGGAAAGTGCTGGGAAGCGCCGTCAATCCGTTGCTGCGCGAAGGCAATTCCGACCGCCGCGCGCCGGCCGCGGTAAAGCGTTACGCGCGCAAGAATCCGCACTCGATGTCGGAATGGAGCGCGGCATCACGCACCCACGTTTCGCATATGCGGGGCGGCGATTTCTACTCCAGCGAAAAGTGCATGACCCTGCCCAGGGCCTGTGACGTCAGGATGGAGCTGGCCACCAGCGATGGCGAGGTCGTCGTGCTGAAGAAGAAGGTTTCGCTGCACGAAGGCGAAATCATCGACAGCATGTTCATGAGCAAAAAGGCGCTGTGCAAGTTTTTCGAAGACCAGTTGGAGGACGCGCGCAAGACCGGCGTGATGTTCTCTCTGCATGTGAAGGCCACGATGATGAAAGTGTCGCACCCGATCGTGTTTGGCCATGCGGTGAAAGTCTTCTACAAGGACCTGTTCGCCAAGCATGGCCTGCTGTTCGATGAGTTGGGGGTGAACCCGAACAACGGCATCAGCAGCGTCTACGAAAAGATTCAGAGCCTGCCGGAGTCGATGCGCGAAGAAATCGAGGAGGATATCCACGCCTGTTACGAGTCGCGTCCGGAACTCGCGATGGTCGATTCGGTGAAGGGTATTTCCAATCTGCATGCGCCCAATGACGTGATCGTCGATGCGTCGATGCCGGCGATGATTCGAGTGGGCGGGAAAATGTGGGGGCCGGACGGAAAGCTGAAGGACACCAAGGCCGTTATGCCGGAAAGCACCTACGCCCGGATTTACCAGGAGGTCATCAATTGCTGCAAGACCAACGGCGCGTTCGATCCGACCACCATGGGCACCGTGCCGAACGTCGGCCTGATGGCACAGCAGGCGGAGGAATACGGCTCGCATGACAAGACCTTCGAAATCCCGGCCGATGGTGTGGCGCGGATCGTCGATCACGAAGGCAATGTGCTGATCGAGCAGAACGTGGAAAAGGGCGACATCTGGAGAATGTGCCAGACCAGGGACGAGGCGATTCGCGACTGGGTCAAGCTGGCGGTGACCCGTTCCCGCCTGTCCAACACGCCTGCCGTGTTCTGGCTGGACGAATACCGGCCGCACGACGCCGAGCTGATCAAGAAGGTCAAGCGTTATCTGCAGGACTACGACCTGGCCGGGCTCGACATCCAGATCATGTCCTACCTGCGCTCGATGCGTTACACACTGGAGCGAGTGATTCGCGGCAAGGACACCATCTCGGTTACCGGCAACGTGCTGCGCGATTACCTGACCGACCTGTTCCCGATCATGGAACTCGGCACCAGCGCCAAGATGCTGTCGATCGTGCCGCTGATGGCCGGCGGCAGCCTGTTCGAAACCGGCGCGGGCGGATCGGCGCCCAAGCACGTCAAGCAGCTTCTGGAGGAAAACCACCTGCGCTGGGATTCGCTCGGAGAATTCCTCGCGCTTGCGGTATCGCTGGAAGACCTCGGCATCAAGACCGGCAACACCAAGGCGAAGATCCTGGCGAAAACGCTCGACGAGGCAACCGGCAAACTGCTCGACAACAACAAGTCGCCCTCGGCGCGCACCGGCGAGCTGGACAACCGCGGCAGCCATTTCTATCTGGCCCTGTATTGGGCGCGGGCGCTGGCGGAGCAGACGGAAGATCGTGAACTGCAGGCACACTTTGCACCGCTGGCGAAAGCGCTGACCGAGAACGAGCAGAAGATCGCCGCCGAGTTCAAGGCCTTGCAGGGCAAGCCGGTGGACATCGGCGGCTACTACATCGCCGACCCGGAGAAAACCAAGGCGGTGATGCGTCCCAGCGCAACCTTCAACGCCGCGCTGAACGCCGCCCGCGTCTGATAACGCGCGCTTCCATGCGCTGCCAATCGGCAAAGCGGTGCCGGCGAGTTGCTCGAGCTGTTGCGCGAACGTTCAGCCCGCAGCTAGCGCTACAGCCCGTTGCGGGAAGGCCCGCAGCAATGTCCTGTCCATCGTGACCAGCCTGGTTTCAAGCCTCGCCGCCAGAGCAATGAACTCGCAGTCGTAAGCCGAGCAATCGCTGTCCCGTGCGAGCTCGAGGACGCTGAGCGAATCGATCTCGTACTCCGAGCCCGCCAGCAGACTCTCAGCCTCTCGTTGCACGCGGCATGCTTGCTCGAAGCTGAGCGCTCCTCGTCTCATGTAGCCCGCCAGGATGTTGCGGAACTCGCTTCTCCAAAGTATGGGAGCCGCCCATTCCGGATCATGCAGCAGTAGGGCCTCGGCGGTCGTCGTGTGTTCGCCCGGCAGATACAGATACGCGATCACATTCGTATCCACCACGATCATCGGCGACCCTCACGCTTGAGGGCGTCGATGTCTCGCGCTCGGAACTTTGTCGGCATCAAGGCGCCCCGAAGCTCACGCGCCTTCGCAAGCCTTTCCTCAGGCGTGATCTTCGCAGGCAGGAGCGCTGCTTCCAGGCACACGATCGCTTCGCCGTTGAGGCTGCGACGGTGCACTTCTGCGGACAGCTTCAGTCGCGCGTAAACCCTGTCGGGGATGTTCTTCAAAGTCAGTGTCGTGGGCATGATCGTGTGCATCCAATTCGAAACCATTATGGTTTCAGTGGAACGCATGGTCAAGTGCAGCTTTGTGCGGGTGGTTGGCACGACCGCTCTGGCTTACTTCGATGCGACCCCGGACTTGCGGCGCTTGCGCGGTTTGTCGCGGCTTGCCGCGGTCTCGACCATCATCCAGTCGCGAAACGCGAGCACGCGATCCGAAGCCGGCATCGCTTCGGACCAGACGATCCAGTAAGCCCACTCGGCCGGCACGGCGATATCGGAAATCTGCACGAGCGTGCCTTTTTGAAGTTCGGCGGTCGCGATCGCGCGACGCGTCAGCATGATGCCCTGAGCTTCGATCGCGCTCTGGAGCATCACGCCCATGTCCTGGTAGTCGACGCCGGTGTCCGGAGGTTTCAAATCCACGCCGGCGGCAGCGCACCAGGCTCGCCAGGGCTCGATGTCGGCGCGAAGCAAGGGATAGCGCGCGAGCTCATCGAGTCGTTTCGGCAAGCGGCCGCGATTCAGTTTCGGGCTGGCGACAAGGATGTATTCGTCATCCATCAGCCATTCGCTGTGCAGGCCCGGCCAGGGTCCGGGACCGAACCGTACTGCCACGTCGATGCTGTCGCGTGCGAAATCGGCCAGCGTCGCACTGCTGTCGATGTTGATTTCCCAGCCCGGATGCGCCGCCATGAAGCTCGCGATCCGCGGCATCAGCCAGCGCGAGCCGAACGAGGGCAACACGCTGATGGTCAGTCGATTCGACTGCGCCTCGACCTCGATCTGCCCGAATCATCACTCTTCTCCTGGAGCCGTACGGCGCACCCGGTTCACATCGGGCCTCGCCGCGATATCGATGGTGGCGAGCCCGGCCTTCAATCGCCGCGCACGGTGGCGTGGGGCGCTCGCCTCGACGACATTCTGTTCGGCTCCAGCGCGGCGACGCTGCTGCTCATTCCACTCGTGGTCGTGCCGCTCGCCGCATGGCTGGGCTGACCATCGACGGTCGATGCGACGTCATGAACGACGTCTTGCTTTTTCGACTCAGGAAACCGGCAGCGGCTTGGGGGGTGGCGGGCCTGGCGGCGGCTGCGATGGTTCGTCGCAGCCCTCTGACGCCTCGGCATCGACGGTGAGCGTCTGCTCGGCCGCCCCCTGGCACACCGAACTTCGAAAATTTCGAATCGTGATGGTCGGCTTGGGGCTCGCGCTGTAGACGCACATCCAGCCACCGGCCCCGGTCGAACGAAACTTGCGATAGGTGTCGGCGCGGCGCTTTTCCGTATCGCTGCCGGCTTCCACGCAATCGTTGGTGAAGGGCTTGTCCCCCTTGCCGTTCGAGGGCGGCGCCCCGCAGCCTTCGGTGAAATATTTTGGTGAAATCTTCCACAGGGCCGTGACTGGATCGCCGCAAACCTGGCCTTCGAGTTTCTGTCCCATACGCACCGTGCAGGCCGGCGTCTTGATGACGCAGTCGAGCGTCACGCCCTTGAAGCCGATCTTGTCGTTGCACGGCTTGCAATCCATGTCGGCGTTTTCCACGTCGCGCTTGGCCGCCTTCTCGTTCAGCGCGGTCTGGATCGTGCCGACTTCCTCGTGCAGCAGCGCCACCACGGCCTTGGCGGCTTGCACCCTGGCGTCATCGAGGGTTGCCGCACATTTCCTGATCGGCAAACGCTTCAACACACGCGCATTGGCGTTGCGGACCGATTCGTCGATATCCGACACGTGTTTGGCTTCGTGCGTTCGTATGAGATTGCGAACTCTCTGCCATTCCTTCGCGCAGGCCGAATCGGCTTTGTGCTTGTTGGTCCACTCGATCACGTTGACGTGGATGTCGGCGCGAAAGGCGGGGCTGACTTTCGCCGCCTCGACGCAGATCTTCGGCGCATCGCTGCCCGCCTTCACGGGATTGATTTCGAGGTGAACTTCATCCATGACGTCGGGATTGTCGACCCGCTTCTTGCCGATGAAGAGGATCGGCTGCGTGACACCCCAGCGGCCCGCGACCGTCTTTCCGTCGAAGCCCTTCACGCCGGGCGTGGCAACGTGCGCGACCAGCGCGGAACACGTACCCCCGACTGGATCTTCCTGCAGGTCGACGGCACGAGCCTCGCGCCAACCGGCGAGGATCGAGCAACATGCGACGATCAGTGCCGACGTGCTTGCGCGCTCACGGCCGCATCGCAACTCTTGCTTGTTTCGGAACATGAGCGAGGGTCCTTTCCGGTACCTTGCCGACGAAAGCGATTCGCCAGCAAGTCTGCGCTCGAATCGACGCAAACCGTGTAAGGCGTCGAACGCGGATTCGACTTAGCCTTGTGATCCGCATGCGATATGGAATCTCGAAAAAAGCGAGCGTGTAAATGAGCGAGGCCAAGCAAGGCAGAACCGCATTCGTCATGGCTGGTGGCGGTAGCCTCGGCGCGGTCGAGGTCGGCATGCTGCGCGCGCTGCTCGATGCGGGCGTCACGCCCGATTTCGTGGTGGGTGCATCGGCAGGCGCCATCAACGGCGCCTTCTTCGCGTCCGATCCCACACCGAAAGGCGTGGCGCGACTGACCGAGATCTGGTGCACGCTCAAGCGACGCGATCTCTTTCCATTCAGCTTCGCGAACCTCTTCGGCTTGTTGACGGGACGCGATCACGTTTGCGATCACGGTGGATTGCGCAAGCTGCTGCAGAAGCATCTTCCCTATCGAACGCTGGAAGAAGCCGCCATTCCGATCCACGTCGTCGCATCCGATCTGAGCAGCGGCGACGAGGTGCTGCTGTCATCGGGTGCGGCAGTCGAGGCGGTGCTGGCAAGCGCGGCGATCCCCGGTGTCTTTCCGCCGGTGAATATCGGCGGCCGCTCGCTGGTCGATGGCGGCGTGGCCAACACCACGCCGATCTCGTCGGCCATCCGGCTGGGGGCGACGCGCGTGCTGGTCCTGCCTACGGGCTTCGCTTGCGCGCTTCGCCAGGTGCCGTCGAACGCCATTGCGCGCGCCATGCATGCGCTCAGCCTGCTGGTCGTGCGGCAACTGCTCAACGACATCGAGCGCTATCGGCACACGATAGCCCTGCACGTGGTGCCCAGTCTTTGTCCGCTCGACACCTCGCCCTACGACTACTCGGCTTCGGCCTCGCTGATCGATCGCGCCGCGCTGACGACGCGCAGCTGGCTGGAGGGCGGCGGGCTCGAGCGAGCTGAGATTCCGATGCAGCTTCACGTCCATACGCATTGACCGCTCATCGACCGACTACTTCTTGCGTGCCTCTACCTGCAGCGCCCGCATCACCTTCAACTGCCACGGCCGTACCGCGAGCAGCAGGCTGAGCGCCTGTCGCTGATGGGCCGGCAGCTTCGCGTCCTCGCTGTGCTGGTCCGAGAACTCGCGCGCCGCGCGCTTCAGGCGTGAGATCAGCAGTGCCGCGTTCGCGGCCGAGAGACGGCCGTTGAGCAGCAGCATCAATTCCGACGGCCCATCGAAAGCGCAATCGAAGAAGTCCGCGGCGTGTTCCTTGAACGTCCGCTGGATCGGGCCGTCGGGAATCCAAGCGAAGGTGCGCGCGACCAGCAACCTGTAGCGATTGTTCGGGTGCAGGCGCAGGAAACCCATGCGATCGAGCCTGCTCAGAAATCCGATCAACTCGGCCTTCGTCAACGCATAGGACGCCAGGATCTCGTCGAAGTCGAGCAGGTTGAGCGCGCACACCGCAACCAGAAACAGCTTCGGGTCCGAGACCACCGCTTCTTCCTGCGCGACGGTGAGCCGCGCGATCAGCTTCTCGCTCGCAGAGAGGCCGCGCGTGAGTTCGGCCAGTTCGATCTGCGCGAACGAGCAGATCGCGTCGAGCTTCTTCAGCGACAGGTCGCGACGCGACAGCATCCGCTTGATGCTCGCCTCCGACATGGCGATCCCCGCGGCGACGTCGGCATAGGTCAGTCCGCGCGCTCGCAGTTCGCGCTTGAGCGCATCGACGAGATGCAGGCTGGCGGTCATGGTCGGCCATTCCTCGGAAAGTATCGTCTGACGATACCACGGGCTTCTCCGGAAGCGACCGCGGAGGTTGCGCTTGTGGGTTCGCAGGTGCGTCGCCGATGCTGTGTTCACCGCGTCGTTTCCGACGCACTACAGGGAGCTGAACATGAACGAAAAGAATTCGATTGCGACCGTAGAGATCCCGGTCTCGAAACCGTGCTCGCGGAAATGGCAACGCCGCGTCCTCGCGCTGGCGTGCGCGTCGCTCGTGATATCGAGCGTCGGCGCGGCCCACGCGGTCGGCGCATCCGAGGGTTCGGCGCGTGCCTCGGAGATGTCGGTCGCGACCTTGTCGATGACCACCGGCGTGCTGGTCGTGGGCAGCCTGTCCGCGGTCGTGCTGTCCGGACAGGCGGTCGTTACCGGCATCGAAGCCGTCGGCGAATCGGTCGTCATCACGGTTGCGGCTTCGGCCGAAGGCGTCAGCGCCGTCACCGTCGCGACCCTGCGCTTGAGCGGCACGGCTGCGCAGGCAGCGGGCGTCGCGGTGGGCAGCGTGCTGATGGTCTCGGCCGTGACCACCGGCATCGTGCTCCGATCGGCCGGCCGTATCGTGTGCTTCATTCCCAACGACCGCGGCCGCGCGCTGATACGCAGTCGGCAGGTCGGCGTAAAGCCGGTCAATTGAGACGGAGACTAATCATGTTCAACGCATCCAGAGCATTCAGGAAGGCAGCACGCGCGTGTGTATCGCTGGGCGTGACGCTTGCGATCGCGGGCCTCGGCTTCACCGCGCCCGCCCATGCCGGACAGACCTGCGAAGAAAACAGGCCGACCGCGACCACGGTCTATCGCGCGCTGACGCTCGCCCAGCGCGTCAGCGAGAAGCTCGAATCGTCGGGCGCCGAAGTCGCGCTGATCGCGCGGGCAGGGCAGGACCTGACGAAGTACGGCTTGCGCTATTCGCATCTCGGCTTCGTCGTGCGCGACCATCCCGACGGCCCGTGGACGGTGGTGCATGAACTCAACGAATGCGCGACCGCCGAGTCGGCGCTGTTCACGCAAGGCCTCGGGACCTTCTTTCTCGACGACATGTTTCGCTACGAGAGCCTGATCGTCATTCCCGAGCCGCGCGTGCAACAGCGCCTCCGCGGGCTCCTGCTCGGCCGCGCGTTCGCGCAGATGCACGAACCGCACTACAGCGTCGTCGCCTATCCGTTCTCGACGCGCTACCAGAACTCGAATCAATGGGCGCTGGAACTGCTCGCGGTTGCATCGGCGGAGGAGGGTGAGGTCACGACGCGCGCCGAGGCGCAGGCCTGGCTGCGCGATGCCGGATTCGTCCCCAGCACCTTGCAGATCGACGCGATGCAAAGGCTGGGCGCGCGCATGTTCAAGGCCAACGTCGCGTTCGACGATCATCCGTTCGACCGCCGCATGGCGGGGCAGATCGATTGCGTGACGGTGGAGGCTATCGTCGCATTCATCGCGCGACAGGAGGCGGGCAGTCGTGTATTGACGGTCGGGCCGTGACCCCGCGAGGTCGCGTTGCGGGGGGATCGGGGCCAAGCCGCGCGGGACGGTAAAATCGCGCCCTGCATCCACTCCGGCCCGCCTGCCCAATGCGCCGCGATCTCGCGACACCTGCCTCTCTCACTTCCCCGCTAATCGACGTTCTCGATGGACCCAATGCGCTGACGGCGTTTCGTGCTGCGGGTCTGCTCGAACGCGCACAGGTGCTGGAGCCGAGCGTCACGTCGATTGCCGCACGATATGTCCACGTCGTTTCGTCGAGGCGCGCGCTCGAATCTTCGGAGCAGGATCATCTGATCGCGTTGCTCGACTACGGTGAGCCTTTCGTGTCTTCCTCGAGCGGCTCACCGCTCGTCGTGGTCGTCCCTCGCCTGGGCACCGTGTCGCCGTGGTCGAGCAAGGCAACCGACATCGCGCATCGTTGCGGGCTCGATGCGATCCGCCGCATCGAGCGCGGCGTGCGCTACGTCATCGAGACGAAGTCCGGACTGTTCGGCAAGAAGACGCTGGCTCCCGCGCAACACGATGCGCTTGTCGCGCTGCTGTTCGATCGCATGACCGAGACGGCTTGCGACGAGCCGTTCGACTTCGCGCAACTCTTCGATGCGACACCCGCGCAACCGATGCACACCGTCGCCCTGTTGCGCGACGGAAGCATGGCGCTGACGGCGGCGAACAGCGCCTGGGGACTCGCCTTGTCGGACGACGAGATCGACTACCTGTTCGAGGCCTTCACGAGGCTCGGCCGCAATCCCACCGATGTCGAGCTGATGATGTTCGCGCAGGCCAACAGCGAACACTGCCGCCACAAGATCTTCAATGCATCGTGGACCATCGACGGTCAGAAGCAGGAGCATTCGCCGTTCTCGATGATCCGCAAGACCGAGGCGGTGTCGTCGCAGGGAACCATCGTCGCGTACGCCGACAACGCGGCGATCATGGAAGGCGCGTTCGCCGAGCGTTGGTTCCCGCGCAGCGACGGCGTCTGGCGCGCCAGTTTCGAGCCGGTGCACGTCGTGATGAAGGTCGAGACGCACAATCACCCGACCGCGATCGCGCCGTTCCCCGGCGCATCGACCGGCGCGGGCGGCGAGATCCGCGACGAAGGCGCGACCGGACGCGGCGCGAAACCCAAAGCGGGACTGACGGGTTTCTCCGTCTCCAACCTGATGCTGCCCGGCGCGACGCGTGCGTGGGAACATTCGATCGGCCGGCCCGCGCGCATCGCGTCGCCGCTCTCGATCATGATCGACGGCCCGCTCGGCGGCGCGGCGTTCAACAACGAGTTCGGCCGGCCCAACCTGGGCGGCTACTTCCGCGTGTACGAGCAGCAGGTCGGCGACGTCAACTACGGCTATCACAAGCCGATCATGATCGCCGGCGGCATCGGCAACATCCGCGCGCTGCATACCGGCAAGCACGACCTGCCCGACGGCGCCATGCTGATCCAGATCGGCGGACCCGGGCTGCGCATCGGCATCGGTGGGGGGGCGGCCAGTTCGATGGCGACCGGCGCCAACACGGCCGAGCTCGACTTCGATTCGGTCCAGCGCGGCAATCCCGAAATGCAGCGGCGCGCGCAGGAAGTGATCGATCGGTGCTGGCAGATGACCGATGCCGACGGGCTCGACGCGAATCCCATCCTGTCTATCCACGACGTGGGCGCGGGGGGTCTCTCCAATGCGTTCCCCGAGCTGGTCGAGGGCTCGCACCGGGGTGCGCGCTTCGAGCTCGCGCACGTTCCGCTCGACGCCACCGGCATGTCGCCGCTGGAGATCTGGAGCAACGAATCGCAGGAGCGCTACGTGCTCGCGATCGCGCCCGAAAGCCTCGATGCGTTCGCGGCGATTTGCGCGCGCGAGCGTTGTCCCTTTGCGGTGGTCGGTGTCGCGACCACGGACCGCGTGTTGAAGCTCGACAGCGCGCTGAACGATGACGGCGTGAACGATGGCGCGCACCCTATCGATCTGCCGATGGACGTGCTGTTCGGCAAGGTGCCGAAGATGCATCGCGACGTCCTTCACGCGCAGCATCGGCACACCCCGATCGAGCTGACCGGTCTCGACCTCGAAGCCGTCGTACTCGACGTGCTGCGGCATCCGACGGTGGGCGACAAGCGCTTCCTGCTCACGATCGGCGATCGAACCGTCGGCGGCCTGGCGGCGCGCGACCAGATGGTCGGCCCGTGGCAGGTGCCGGTCGCCGATTGCGCGGTGACCCTGATGGACTATGCGGGATACGCCGGCGAAGCGATGGCGATGGGCGAGCGCACGCCGCTGGCCGTGATCGACGCCGCGGCATCGGGTCGCATGGCGGTCGGCGAGGCCATCACCACTTTCGTGGCCGCGCCGGTCGAACACATGGCCGACATCAAGTTGTCCGCGAACTGGATGGCCGCGTGCGGCGAGGGTTCGACCGGGAATACGGGCCAGGACGCCGCGCTCTACGACACGGTGCGCGCGGTGGGGATGGAGTTGTGTCCTGCGCTCGGGATCGGAATCCCGGTGGGCAAGGACTCGTTGTCGATGCGCACCACCTGGAGAGACGACGGCACGGCGAAGAACGTGATCGCGCCGGTGTCGCTGATCGTCTCGGCCTTCGCCGCGATCCGCGATGTGCGGCTCGCGTGGACGCCGCAGTTGCGCGTCGCGCGGCCGGGGGCCGCGCATTCGAAGGAGGAAGCGGTCGACACGTCGCTGCTGTTGATCGATCTCGGCGCGGGACGCAATCGTCTCGGCGCCTCGATCCTCGCGCAAGTCACCGGTCAGGTCGGCGACGTCGTGCCCGACCTCGACGATGCCGGGCGACTCAAGGCTTTCTTCGCGGCGATGGTCGCGTTGAAGGCCGCGAGTCTGGTGCTCGCGTATCACGACCGCTCCGACGGCGGCCTCTTCGCGACCTTGTGCGAGATGTCCTTCGCGGGTCGCACCGGCGTGTCGATCAACGTCGACATGCTCGTGCTCGAAGGCGGTGAGGGCGACGACTACGGCGATGCGAAGAACTGGACCCTGCAGGTCGGCGCGCGTCGCGAGGCTGCGACGCTGAAGGCCTTGTTCGCCGAGGAGCTGGGCGCGGTCATCCAGATCCGCACCGACGATCGCACCGCCGTGATGGAGATCCTGCGCTGGCATGGTCTCGGCGCGATGGCGCACAGCATCGCCAAACCCAACGATCGCGACGTGATCGAGATCTATCGCGACGCGAAATGCATCTTCACCAGGCCGCGCGCCGAGCTGCAGCAGGCATGGAGCGACACGAGCTGGCGCATCTCGCGACTGCGCGACGAGCCCGCGTCGGCCGATGCCGAATATCGGGCGATCGTCGAAGACGATCCCGGCATGCCGGTTCGCTTGAACTTCGATCTGGAGGAAGACATCGCGGCGCCTTTCATCGCGACAGGCATGAAGCCACGCATCGCGATCCTGCGCGAGCAGGGCGTCAACAGCCAGAGCGAGATGGCCTACGCGTTTTCAAAGGCCGGCTTCGAAAGCGTCGATGTGCACATGAGCGATCTCGATGCGGGCCGCCATGCGCTCGCCGACTTCGCCGGCTTCGTCGCATGCGGCGGCTTCTCCTATGGCGACGTGCTCGGCGCGGGCGAAGGCTGGGCGAA
Organism: Burkholderiales bacterium; assembly: GCA_038318315.1. Classification (GTDB taxonomy): domain Bacteria; phylum Pseudomonadota; class Gammaproteobacteria; order Burkholderiales; family Burkholderiaceae_D; genus CAHJXF01. The sequence continues at coordinate 17,280 of JBBQCA010000011.1, forward strand.
GGCGATCCGCTTCAACGTGCAACTCGCCGATCAGTTCGCGGCCTTCTTCGCGCGCGGCGACGCGTTCGCGCTGGGCGTGTGCAACGGCTGCCAGATGATGGCCGCGCTCGCGCCGATGATCCCGGGCGGGGACGCGTGGCCGCGCTTCACGTACAACCGTTCGCGTTATGAAGCGAGGCTCTCGAGCGTCGCGGTCGGCCCATCGCCTTCGCTGTTCTTCGCCGGCATGGAAGGGACCATCGCGCCGATCGCGGTGGCGCACGGCGAAGGTCGTGCGGACTTCACGAAGCAGGGCGATGCAGAGAGCGTCATCGTGCCGTTGCGCTTCGTCGACCATCAAGGGCAGGCGACCGAGCGTTATCCGCTCAATCCGAACGGCAGCGCCGGTGGCCTGGCCGCCGTGACCACGTCCGACGGCCGCTTCACGGCATTGATGCCGCATCCCGAGCGCGTGTTCCGCACGGTGCAGATGTCGTGGCATCCCGATGCATGGGGCGAGAGCAGTCCGTGGATGCGCATCTTTCGCAATGCGAGAAAGCACGTCGGGTAGTCACGCCACGCTTCAAAACCGCGCGGTCACCGCAACCCGCGCCGTGCACGGCTCTACCGGGTGGAAATGCACGTCGTCGACGCCCCCCACGGGTTCGCCGCGCAAGCGCGACGTATAGAAGTAGTCGATGTCGCTCGCCTTGCGATCGAAGAGATTGAAGATATCGAGCGCGACCTTGAGGTTGCTGTTGACGTTGTAGCCCACGCGTGCGGACGCGAGCGTGGTCGATCGCGACCGTACGCTGTTGTCTTCGAGCAGCGGACGCGGACCGAAGTAGCGCACCTGGAAATGCCCGGACCACGGCCCGCGATCCACCACGCTGATGCCCAACGATGCGACCTTGTCGATCGATCCGGGAATGAAATGCCCAGCCGGATCGTCTTGCGTGAAGCGCGAGCGCGACAGTGCGAGATCCAGATCGAACAGCAACCACGGCAGTGCGACGTAGTGGTTGTTGAACTCGATGCCCTGGCGACGGCTCGCGCGGCTGGCCTCGGTATCGCCCGCATCGCCCGAGAACACCAATTCAGACGCGAGCCTCAGTCGCCAGAACGCGATCGAACTCTGCAACCCCGGAACGATCCCGGTTCGCGTGCCGATCTCCGCGCCACGCGTCTTGACCAGCGGCATCGCGCGCTCGATCGGCGATCCGCTCGATGGCGACACGGCGACCGTCACGCCGCGCGCGTCGTTGCTGTGAAAACCCTGGCCGTAGTTGAAGAAGAGCTCGGTCTTGTTCCACGGGCCTGCGATCAACGACAGCTTCGGAGACGCGATGTGGTCGTTGACCTTCCCCGAGTTCGCGACCGTGTCGCTCACCACATCGAAACGATAGGCGTCGTAGCGCGCGCCGACGATGCTGCGAAACCACCCGGTCCACTTGATCTTGTTCTCGAGATAAAGGCCGGCGCTCGCTTCCTTCACGCGGTCCTCGCGCGTGGTCGCGATGCGCGTGCGCGCGACGTCGTGATACAGCGCGATCGGCGCCAGCCGGTCGTAGCGCGTTTGTAGGCCGACCGTGTTCTCCATGTCGAAGTCGCCAAGCCGGGTCACGAAGGATTGGCTCAGGTTCAAGCCATAGACCCTGCGGCTCTCGAACTGCTCGAACTGATCGCCGTTGTCCGGATCGTCGAGGAAGTAGGTGAAGTTGTTATAGAGGTTCAGGCGCGACGCGATCGCGTACGCATTGGCGCGCAACACGCCGAAGCGGTTGGCTTGCGCGCCATCGAACGAAAGACTGTAGCGCGAGGCCTTGCCGCCATCGCTCGCATCGATCGTACCGAAGCGATCGATCAAGCCCGCGTCCACCGCGCGCTGTGCGATCTGGTCGGTGCTGCGCCATTTCGCGTCGTAGCCCATCGCGGTAATCGAGAAGCCGTTGCCCGGCTCGCCTTGCGAATAGCGCACAAGCCCGCTGGCCCTGCGCGAATGCTCGGCGTTGTCCCAGGGCCCGTTGTTGTAGCCGGCCTCGACGCCGTAGATCAGCGTGCCCGATCCCAGTGCCGTCGCGTTCGCGAACACGCCGCGCGTGTATTGATGCTCGCCCACCGTGACACTTGCCAACGCGCGGTCGAGCCGATCGGCCAGCCGCAGATGCGCGGCTCCGGCCGATGCGAAGTCGCCTTCTTCGGCGTAGTAGGTGCCCTTGCGATAGTCGATGCGGGTGATCAGTTCGGGAATCAAGAAGTTCAGGTCGGTATAGCCCTGGCCATGCGCGTGCGTGCGCATGTTGACCGGCATGCCATCGATGGTGGTCGTGAAGTCGGTTCCGTGATCCAGGTTGAAGCCGCGCAGGAAATACTGGTTGGCCTTGCCGTCGCCGCTGTGCTGCGTGACGATCATGCCGGGCACGAACTCGAGCACTTCGCCCGGTCGCAGCACCGGCCGGCTCTCGATCAACTTCGAATTGACCGAACCTTCGCTCGCGGCATCCGAGGTGCCGACACCGTTGTTGTAGTTGCCGGTGACTTCGATACGCTGCAGGCGCTCGACGTCGTCGGCGCGTGCGGCACAGGCGATTGCGAGGAATGCCGCCGGCAATGCGATGTTGAGCGCGCGCCGCGCGGCGACCTTTCTTCGCGTATCGATCGGCTTCATGCGCGTCCTTGATTTCATGGCGTAGTTCTAGACCGTCCGGACGCTATACGGCAGGTCGTGCACAATCGGATTCAGGTTTTTGAACGAGTAAGACGAATGGCGGTTTCGTCATACTATCGCGACCAACTTTGAGTGCCGATCAGGGCTCCTCTGACGAAGGGTCGGCGCCCCCACGCTTAGCGGTACATTCATCGCCAACCAGATGCTTCGGGAGAACCCATGCGCAGACTGACGATTTCCGTCGACGACGAACTGGCTGAACGCTTCGATCAACTCGTCGCGGCGCGGGGCTACGAGAATCGATCCGAGGCGTTCCGTGATCTCGTGCGGCGCGAGCTCGACGAGACCCGCGTGCGCCAGCAAAAGGCGTCGCACTGCGTGGCAAACCTGAGCTATGTCTATAACCATCACGAGCGTCAACTGGCCGATCGCCTGCTGGAAAAGCACCACGGCCATCACGACCTCAGTTACGCGACCATGCATGTCCATCTCGATCACGATGACTGCCTCGAATCGGTGATGCTGCGCGGGCGCGTCGATCACGTGAATCAATTTGCCGAGTCGGTCATCGCCGAGAAAGGAGTGCGTCACGGCGAGCTCAACCTGATTCCTGTCGAGATCGAACGGCCCGCGAGATCTTTGCACGTGCACCAGCACTTCAAGGCGATGACTTGAGAAGCACTGCCTCGGGTGCGTGGCAAGGTTTCGAAGCATCGCCACCATCAGGCGATCGGTCTTTCGCACTCGATGCGCAGCGTTTTGCTGTACTTTCCGGCAGGTATCGACGGAACCTATGCGCATCGAGCGGTTCAATGGCTGACATCGCCAAGTGCCTGCCGCACGCCGGTGTCCAATTCATCCATGTCCATTTCTCTGCGTCGCTTGGCGGCCTTCATCCTGTTGCTCACGGTCCCGTTGCGCGTATATGCCGCCGCGGCGATGGTTTTTTGTGGCCCGGGAAGCGATCCGGAAGCGGTTCAATCCGTCACGCCCATGCATCACCAGATGCATGCATCGACTCATGAACATCACGCTGGCGTCGAACATTTTCTTGCTGTTCATGAAGCCTCGACCGATGAGTCACACCATCTGGCGGATACCGACGCTGCTTCATTCGACGCTCACCTCCCTTGTGGTGGCTGCTGCTGCTCCGGGATGATCGCTACCGCGAATGTCGACTGGAAGCCGCAAATGGTCCCCAGGCCGACGATGCCAGTCTTCGTCGCCATCGCCGTGCCGAGCACGGTGCCGCAACGACTCGAACGTCCTCCCAAAGCAATCCTCGCGTAAGCGACGCACGACCTTTCGGTGGGTCGCTTGTCGTACCGGGCCGCCGCAGCGCGCGGCACGCGGATCGGATTTATTCGCACCTCGATGTCACCCGTGCGCGCGATCCGCAATCTTCTTCAACCGATCGCGAGGATTTTCATGGTTCAGTATTATTCAACTTCGCCGCGGCGAGGGGGCGCGGCTCCGCGCGCCGCGTTGGGCGCGGCCATCGCCGCGTTGCTCGTCGCCGGGTGCGCTTCGGTGCCGCCGGGCAACGGCATGAACACCGTGGCGCAACTCACGCAACAACGAACGGGTATCGACACGGGCGAAGGGCAGCGCCGCTGGCCGCGCAGCGCCGATGACGAAACGGCAGTCCGCAACGCTGTAGGCGAAGCGCTGGACACACCGCTCGGCGTCGACGACGCGGTTCGCATCGCACTCCTCAACACTCCCGGCCTGCAAGCCGACTACGCCGAGCTCGGGCTTGCGGCTGCGGATCTGATCGAAGCCGGGCGTCCTCGCAATCCCGGCTTCTCGTTCGCGAAGCTTCGCAAAGGTAGCGAGCGCGAGATCGATCGCACGCTGATGTTCGATGTCGTGGGCCTGATCACCGCGCCGTGGCGCGCGCAGATCGCATCGCGTCAGTTCGAGGCGGTGCAATACGCGGCTGCCCAGCGCGCCGTCCGTGTCGCCGGCGACGCGCGCAAGGCCTGGGTACGCGCGGTCGCCGCGGAGCAATCGGTGCTTTACTTCGCTCAGGCGCGCGAGGCGGCTGAAGCCGGCGCCGAGCTGGGGGAGCGGATGGCGTTGGCGGGCAACTGGCCCAAGCTCACCGCGTTGCGCGAGAAGGCCTTTCTCACCGACGCCCTGACCGGCTTCACGCGCGCGAAGACGGCTGCGGTTTCGGAACGCGAGCACCTCGCACGCGTGCTCGGCATCGACGACCCGACACGGATCCAGTTGCCCGAGCGCCTGCCGGATCTGCCCATGGCATTGCGCGACACGGCGGACGCCGAGCGCGTCGCGCTCGACGAACGGCTCGACGTGAGGGCCGCGAACAGACGCCTGGGAGCGACCGCCAGGGACCTCGGACTGACGCGCATCACGCGCTTCATCAGCGTGCTGGATCTGGGCTACCGGAACAACTCGTTCACCGAGAACGGCGTGGGCATGCCCAAGGAGCAGGGCTTCGAGGTTTCGATCGAGATCCCGCTGTTCGACTTCGGTGCCGCGCGTCTCACGCGGGCCGAGGCGGTATATCGGCAATCGGCTGCGCTGCTCGCCCAAACGGTGATCGGAGCGAAGTCCGAAGTGCGCGAGCGCGTCGCCAACACCCGCAACGCCCACGAACTGGCGCGCCACTACCGCACCGAGGTGGTCCCGCTGAAGAAGGCCATCACCGACGCGATGACGCTGCGCTACAACGGCATGCTGAATTCGGTCTTCGAGCTGCTTGCCGATGCGCGCGAGCAGATGAATGCGGTCGCCGCGACGATCGCTGCCGAGCGCGATTACTGGCTGGCGGATGCCGACCTGCAATACGCGCTGACGACCGGCTCCCCCACGATGGAGAACACGCGATGAACCGCCGCAATTTCATTTCCCGCGCAGCACTCGGCGGCCTGGCCGTATCTACGGTGAGCGCGTCGCCCGTCGCGCGCGCCGCGCAAGGCGCCGTGCCCGAAGCCGCGATGCAGTCGTCGCCGCTCACCCAGGGCCCGCTCGCGCCCACAGGCGGACGCCCCTACAACCCGGTCGTGACGCTCAACGGCTGGACCGCTCCGTTCCGCATGAAGAACGGGGTGAAGGAATTCCATCTCGTTGCGGAGCCTGTGGTGCGCGAATTCGCGCCGGGCATGAAGGCGAAGCTGTGGGGCTACAACGGTCAGAGCCCCGGCCCGACGATCGAAGTCGTCGAGGGCGATCGCGTGCGCCTGTTCGTCACCAACAAGCTGCCCGAGTACACGACGATCCACTGGCACGGCCAGCGTCTGCCCAACGGTATGGACGGTATCGGCGGTCTCACCCAGCCGCACATTCAGCCGGGCCAGACCTACGTGTACGAATTCGTCGCGCAACGTCCGGGTACGTTCATGTATCACCCGCATGCCGACGAGATGGTGCAGATGGCGATGGGCATGATGGGCTTCTGGGTCACCCATCCGAAGAATCCAGGCACAACCCCGGGCTATGCGCCGGCCGATCGCGACTTCGTCTTTCTGCTGAACGCCTACGACATCGAACCCGACAGCATGGTGCCGAGGGTCAGCACGATGCTCGACTTCAACCTGTGGAACTTCAACAGTCGCGTGTGGCCCGGCATCGACCCGATCGTGGTCAGGCGCGGCGACCGCGTGCGCATTCGCGTCGGCAACCTGACGATGACTAATCATCCGATCCACATCCACGGTCACGAGTTCTTCGTGGCCGGCACCGATGGCGGCTGGACCAACCCATCCTCGCGCTGGCCGGAAGTGACGGTGGATATCGGGGTCGGGCAGATGCGCGCCATGGAGTTCATCGCGGACGCACCCGGCGACTGGGCGTTTCATTGCCACAAGGCGCATCACACGATGAACGCGATGGGACACACCGTGCCGACCATGATCGGAGTCGATCAGCGCGGCGTGATCGACAAGATCACCAAGCTGGTGCCCGACTACATGGTGATGGGCGACACCGGCGGCTCGATGGTGATGTCCCACGATGATGGCCCGCCGATGGAAATGGAGATGCCGCTGCCCGACAACACGTTGCCGATGATGACCGGCAGCGGACCGTACGGGCCGATCGAGATGGGCGGCATGTTCACCACCTTGAAGGTGCGCGAAGGGCTGGCGCGCAACGACTACAAGGATCCGGGTTGGTACAAGCACCCGCCTGGAACCGTGGCGCATCTGGTTGCCGGACCCGAGATGAACGACATGCCGATGGCGACGGAAGCGCAGGACAAGTCACCTCCGGCGCCGATGGAAATGAAGGTCAGGAAACCGGGCGGTCATAGCGGTCACTAGACCGGCTATCGATGCTCGAAAGGAAGTACACGTTGAACCCGGGTCATTTCGAAGCGGGCAGGAAGGGGAAAGATCAAGGTCGCGACCACGTCGTCTTCTTATCCGAAAATTTGTTTACTTTGTATTGGAGAAACCCATGAAGAACCGAATCCAGCTGTTTGCGCTTCTGGTCTCGCTGGCCGGAACCCACGCGATCGCACAGACCCCGACGGATCATTCGAAGATGAAGGGAATGGATATGTCCAAGCCCGACGCGCTGAAGCTGGATCAAAAATCAGACGCGGCCAAAACGGGTCAGAAATCCGATGCGACGGCAATGACCGAAGGCGAAGTTCGCAAGATCGACAAGGAGCAGGGCACGATCACGTTGAAGCATGGGGAGATCAAGAACCTCGGCATGCCCGGCATGACGATGGTCTTTCGCGTTCAGGACAAGACGATGCTCGATCCGATCAAGGAAGGCGACAAAGTCAGATTCGCGGCTGATAACCTCGACAATCAGCTCACCCTCACGCAGGTGCAGCTGGCCCGATAATTCAATCGGAACAAACGCCAGTTCGTGCCGTACATCAGCGTGTCATGGAAGCGCAAGTTCGGCACCGCCGGCCTCGCGCGTGCGGCTGGCGACGATGTTCGCGATAAGAGGTTCGTTGCGGGCGTGCGTCACTGGTTTCGATCGGAATTGCAGTTCACTCACAGGCGGCGTTCGATGAAGAAATCCATTTGCGGAACCAGGGCGATCGTGGCGGTTCTGGCGGCAACCGCGATGCTCGTTGCGGCCGATGTCAGCGCCGAGCTCCTCGACCTTCAGTGGGACGGATCAGGCAAATTCTCTCGAGAGCTGGGCGTGGCGCCGGGAAAGTTCGTCGAGGTGTGCGGCAAGCTGAACCGCGGTCAATCGATCGCCTGGACCTTCGAGGCGGACGCGGACAAGACCCTGGGCTTGCGTCTGTCGATGCAACGTTCGTAGTCGATCGAGCGGATGGTTCGCCTCATGAACTTCGCTGTCCACCCGGCACGTCACCCAACTCGTCGAGGATAGGGCAGTCCGGACGATGGTCGCCATGGCAGGCGCGCGCAAGTTTTTCCAGCGTGCGTTTCATGGTCGCCATCTCTTCCATGCGACGTTCCAGATCGGCGACATGCCCGAGCGCGATGCGCTTCACGTCGGCGCTCGCGCGCCGGCGGTTGTTCCAGAGCTTGAGCAGGTCGGCGATCTCGGCCATCGAGAATCCCAGGTCGCGCGAACGGCGGATGAAGCGCAGCGTGTGCACTTCGTTGTCCGTGTATTGCCGATAACCCGCGTCGGTACGGCCTATCCTGGGCAACAGGCCGAGCGACTCGTAGTGACGCACCATCTTCGCGGACACGCCAGAGCGCGTGGCGGCCTGGCCGATGTTGAAGGGTTCCGTCGCGGTCTGGTTCATCGTTCGCTTCCTTTCCATCTGCGCAGCAATAACGCATTGCCGACCACGCTCACGCTGCTGAACGCCATGGCCGCGCCGGCGACGACCGGGCTCAACAGCCCGAAGGCCGCGAGCGGAATGCCGATCACGTTGTAAGCGAACGCCCAGAACAAATTCTGGCGAATCTTCGCGTACGTGCGCCGCGAGATGTCGATCGCATCCCCGACCAGCGCCGGATCGCCGCGCATCAGGGTGATGCCGGCCGCATGCATGGCGACGTCGGTGCCGGTGGACATCGCGATGCCGACGTCGGCGGCCGCCAACGCGGGCGCGTCGTTGATGCCGTCGCCCACCATCGCGACCCGCACACCGCCTGCCTTGAGTTGCGTGATGATCGCGGCCTTGTCTTCGGGCAGGACCTCGGCGCGAACTTCGGCTATGCCCAGTTGCCGTGCAACGGCTTCCGCACTGCCACGATTGTCGCCACTGATGAGCACGGTCTTCACGCCCTGCGCGTGCAGGGTTTGCACGGAAGGAGCGGCGCTCGCCTTGATCGTGTCGCCGAAGGCGAGCAGGCCGATCAGGCGCGGCGTATCCCCGGTCACGTCAGCCAGCCACGACACGCTGCGGCCCTGCGATTCGAGTTCGGCCGCGCGAGGTTCCAGCGCGGAGAGATCGACGTGCAGTTCGCGCATGTAGCGGCTGCTGCCTAGGCGCAGTTCGCGTTGATCCACCAACGCGGACACGCCCCGGCCGGCAACCGCGCGCACCTCGCTTGCGACAGGATCGGCAGTGCGCGCGGCGAAGCCGCCGCTTTGCGTCGTCTCGAGAGCCGCTTCGAGCACTGCGCGCGCGAGCGGATGCTCGCTGCCGGCTTGAATCGCTGCGCTTACCGCGAGCATTGGCGCCGTATCACCTGCGACCGCCCGCGCCTCGATCAGCCGCGGCTTGCCTTCGGTCAGCGTGCCGGTCTTGTCGAATGCGACAACCTTGACATCATGGGCGAGTTCGAGAGCCTCGGCGTCCTTGATGAGGATGCCGTGACGCGCGGCGACGCCGGTGCCAGCCATGATCGCCGTCGGGGTGGCCAGGCCGAGTGCGCACGGGCATGCGATCACGAGCACCGCCACGGCGTTGAGAATCGCCGCTTCCCAATCGCCGCCTGCAATGCCCCAGCCGAACAGCGTCACCAACGCGATGCCGATAACGACGGGCACGAACACCGCGCTGACGCGATCGACGAGCCGTTGCACCGGCGCCTTGCCGGCTTGCGCCGATTCGACCATGCGCACGATGCGCGCCAGTGTCGATTCGGCGCCGACCGCGGTGGTCCGTACCACCAGCAGGCCACCTCCATTGACCGCACCGCCGGTCACCCGGTCGCCCACGTGCTTGGCGACCGGCAGGCTCTCACCGGTGATCAGCGATTCGTCCAGCTCGCTCGCGCCTTCGAGCACTGCGCCATCGACCGCCACTCGCTCGCCGGGGCGCACCACCACCAAGTCATCGACGCGCACCGCGGCGATCGGCAATTCGATGTCGCGGCCGTCGCGACGAACGCGTGCGACTTCCGGCCGCAGGGCGTTGAGCGCTCGGATCGCTTCGGTGGTCTGACGCTTGGCGCGTGTCTCCAGCCACTTGCCGAGCAACACCAGCGTGATCACAATCGCCGAGGCTTCGAAGTACAGATGCACCATGCCGTCGGCACCCCTCAGGAGTTGACGCAGCAATTGATACGTGCTCAGGCCATACGCGGCCGAAGTACCGAGCGCGACCAGCAGATCCATGTTGCCGCTCTTCGCCTTGAGCGCTTTCCAGCCGGCGCGATAGAAGCGCGCACCGAGCAAGAATTGAACCGGAGTAGCGAGGGCGAACTGCAGCCAGCCGTTCAGCATCGCGTGTCGGCCGAACAACGCGCCCAGCATCGGCAGCAACAGCGGCGCCGACAGAACGGCGGCGAGGGCGACGGGCCACCAATCGTTGCGCGCACGCGAAATGGCCGCGCCCGCCACTTCGGCATCCGAACGCGCACGGGCGGTGTAGCCCGCACGTTCGACTGCCGCGAATAGTGCATCGGCGCCGCCGTCGCGATGCGTCAGTTTGACTTCGGCCGTTTCAGTCGCGAGGTTGACTTGTGCGGACGTGACGCCGGGCACCTGCTTCAAGGCCTTCTCGACCCGCGCGACACACGATGCGCAGGTCATGCCGTCAATTTGCAGGCTCACACGTTGCTCGCCGACGTCGAAGCCGGTCAAGGGGTGGGTCAGAGCGGCGGTGTCGTTCATGAGTCGCATCGGGTGGACGAGCTGCTTCTCGCAGCAGTGATGAAGTCTAGACCTTTCCATGATGGTAAGGTCAAGCTCCTTCCATCAAGACCTGCGCGATTGATACAAAGACGTTTTCAAACGCTTGACCTTCCCATTGTGGTAAGGATTAGAGTGACTTCCTCGATGATTTTTCCAAGGAATTGTCATGCTCGAATTCAATGTCGAAGGAATGAGTTGCGGCCATTGCGTCAGCCGCGTAACCGAGGCCGTCAAGCAGGCCGATCCGACCGCCGGCGTGGAAGTCGATCTGGCGACCCACAAGGTACGGGTTGAGACCGGCGAGGACCGCGCCACGGTCGCCGCGGCATTGGCCGGTGCGGGCTACCCGCCGCACTAAATACCGAACCAAGCGCCGAACCAAACATCGACTCGACGACCGGTGTTCTTGAAGCCCCAACCCGAGCTAAAGTGCGCCGACATGAGTCGGCCACAGTTTTTGGAGAATGCGATGAGGTTGAAAATGCATGCGCTCGGAGTCTCGATCGGCGCGGTCGTCGCGATGGCGGCAATCGCTTTCGGTTCACCTGCATGGTCGCATGCAAGGCTTTCGCAAAGCACGCCTGCCGCGGATGCGGTTTTGGCGAAAGCGCCGAAAGAAGTTCGAGTCCGGTTCACGGAACCGTTGGAAGGCTCGTTCAGCGGGATACGGCTCACGGACGCCGCCGGCAAGGAACTCACACCGGGCAAGGCGGTCGTCGATAGCGGCGATTCGACTGCGATGCGTCTGTCGCTGCCCGTCCTCGAGTCCGGCATATACCGGGTGCACTGGAGTGTCGTCACGCGCGACGGACACCGCGTCAAAGGCGAGTACAGCTTCACGGTGAAATGAGTGAGCGGTGTCGGGCTGGATGCATTGCACGCGGCAGCCACGACACTGCTGAACCTCGCGTTCGCGTGGTTGGTCGGGGCAGCGTTCCTGGGCCGTTGGATCGGCACGGCGGCGTGCTCGGAACAGCACGATCTGCATCGCGACCTTACGCGATCGATGGCATTCACCGCAGCCATATCGATCGTGGCGCAAATCGTTCTGTTGTGGCTCGAAGCAGCAGTGATGGCCGACGTGCCGCTCTCGGATGCGATGCCCGCGATTGCCGACGTTCTGGGCGGCGCGCACTTCGGCGCCGTATGGACGTTCGGCTTCGCGGCCTCCGCCGTGATTCTTGCCTTGTCGGCGTTCCAGCCGAACCGCAGCGCGAAAAAAATCCAGGTCGCCGCGTTAGCGATCGCACTGGCCGCGTTTGCCTATTCCCGTAGCCTGACGAGCCATGCCGGGAGTCGCGGCGACCTCAACTTCGCCGTGGTACTCGATTGGATACACCTGCTATTCATCAGCCTATGGGTTGGAGTAGTGCTCGTCGCGACTCTGCTGGTGCTTCCGCGATTGAATGCTGCGGTCGATGTCGAATCTCCGGCACCTTCGTTCGCTCTCGCGCTGTCACGCACTGCCACGGCGGCGCTCGTCGGCGTACTAGCAACAGGCGTCTTGAAGGCTTGGCAAAGCGTTGGCTCGCCAGACAACCTGTTCGGCAATCCCTATGGCAATGTACTGACAATCAAGTTGTCGTTAGTCGCGGTTGCGATAGGGTTCGGCGGATTCAATCGCTTCCTGGTATTGCCCACCATCGACCCGAGAGCCACACACATGTCGGCGCTATCGAGCCGAAACGGTCTGGTGCATTTTCTGTTCATCTTGAGGCTCGAGACCTTGGTATTGATCTGCGTGACGATTGCCGCGGCGGTATTGAGCGCAACCGCCCCGCCGATGGATCGCCAGTAGCCGGTTCGCGCGAGGACACCATCCATCTCATCCGCAGCATCCCGTCTGTTGTTGTACCGGCGGACACTTGACGGAGCCGTAGCTGCAGAATACGCAGCAGTCGCCTGACGCGGGACGCAATACGACCTTGCACTGTGCGCATTCGTGGAAGAACAGGCACGCATCGGTGGGCATCATCAACCGTTGCGCGAGCCGCAATGCGGGCAGGTCAGCAGGGATTCGAGGACAGGATCGGTCATGGCGGATAGCTT
>JBBQCA010000012.1:0-29492 GCA_038318315.1 Burkholderiales bacterium
GAGCACATCGCCGGCAGCCACAGCGGCATCGTAGGACTGCCGCTTTTCGAAACCGCACAATTGCTGAAGCGCTTCGGGATCGCATCCGGTTAGGCGCGAACCGTACAATCCGCCGCATGCCGACTCTCATCACAAGAACAACAACATGAGCGAAGACATCCTCATCAACGTGACCCCGCAGGAAACGCGCGTGGCGGTCCTGGCGCAAGGAGTGGCGCAGGAACTTCACGTCGAGCGCACCGCGTCGCTCGGGCTGGTCGGCAACATCTATCTGGGCAAGGTGGTTCGCGTGTTGCCGGGGATGCAGTCGGCCTTCATCGATGCGGGGCTCGATCGCGCGGCCTTTCTGCACGTCGCCGATATCTGGCGGCACGAGCCGCGACGCGACGCGAACGCGATCGCGTACGAGCCGGCGGAAGAACTCGCCGACGATCGTTCACTGTCGTCCGCCTTGCAGCGGCCGTCGAGCAACGGCAATCACGAGCCGATCGAGAAGCTGCTGCACGAAGGCCAGTCGCTGCTCGTGCAGGTGGTCAAGGAACCTTTGGGAACCAAAGGCGCGCGGCTCTCGACGCAGATGTCGATCGCCGGCCGCATGCTGGTCTATCTGCCACAGGATCCGCATTCCGGCCACATCGGCGTGTCGCAACGTATCGGCGGTGAAATCGAGCGCGAACAGTTGCGCAGCAAGGTGCTGCAACTGCTCGGACCCGACGAGCGCGGCGGGTTCATCGTGCGCACCATGGCCGAGGACGCCAGCGAGGACGACCTCGCAGCCGATATCGCCTACCTGCGCAAGCTGTGGGACGACATCCTGCGCGCGAGCCGCACGCTGCCCGCGACCAGCCTGCTCTATCAGGACCTGGGACTCGCGCAGCGCGTGCTGCGCGACTTCGCGGGCGAGGAAACGAGCAGCATCCAGATCGATTCGCGCGAGAGCTACGAAAAGCTGGTCGAGTTCGCCAGCGCGTACACGCCCAAGATCGCGCCGCGCATGCAGCACTACGTTGGCGAACGACCGCTGTTCGAGCGCTATAACATCGATGCCGAGATCGAAAAGGCGCTGGCGCGCAGAGTCGACCTGAAGTCGGGCGGCTACCTGATCATCGACCAGACCGAGGCGATGACCACCATCGACGTGAACACCGGCGGCTTCGTCGGCGGCCGCTCGTTCGACGACACGATCTTCAAGACCAATCTGGAAGCCGCGCATTCGATCGCACGGCAACTGAGGCTGCGCAATCTGGGCGGCATCATCGTGCTCGACTTCATCGACATGGAAAACGCCGAGCACCGCAACGCCGTGCTCACCGAGCTGAAGCGCGCGCTATCGGCCGACCACGTGAAGATGACGGTCAACGGCTTCACCCAGCTGGGCCTGATCGAGATGACGAGGAAGAGGACGCGTGAATCGCTCGCGCATGTGCTGTGCGAGCAGTGCCCGACCTGCAGCGGCAAGGGCGAAATCAAGACCGCGCGCACCGTCTGCTACGAAATCCTGCGCGAGCTGCTGCGCGAGTCGCGTCAGTTCAACCCGCGCGAATTTCGCGTGCTGGCATCGCAATCGGTGATCGACCTGTTCCTCGAAGAGGAATCGCAGAACCTTGCCATGCTGGGAGACTTCATCGGCAAGCCGATCTCGCTGCAGGTCGAATCGATTTATACGCAGGAGCAGTACGACGTGATCCTGATGTGAGCGATAAGGAAAGCGGCATTCAACGCAGACGCGCACCCTTCGCCGCGGCGTCGAACAAGCCGCCAGCGAACGACGACCCGATCGACGCACCGAGCTTGCGCGCGAACCGTTCGCTGATGCTCTGCCTCTCGGTGTAATCGATCACCACTTCGGCCTTGACGACATCGCGCGCGACGCTCTCCACCGAGCCGTAACCATCGGCCAGCCCGAGTTCTATGCTTTGTGCGCCGGTCCAGAAAAGGCCGCTGAACAGATCGGGGGAGTCCTTCAGCCGCTTGCCGCGACCGTCGCGAACCACTTTGATGAATTGGCGATGGATCTCGTCGAGCATGGATTGCAGATGCGCTTTCTGCTCTTCGCTTTCGGGCGAGAAAGGATCGCCCAGGCCCTTGTTCTTTCCGGCCGTCTGCAGCCGTCTCTGGACGCCGAACTTCTCCATCGCGCCGGTGAAGCCGAAGCCGTCGGACAAAACGCCGATCGATCCGACGATGCTCGCCTTGTCCACGAAGATCTGATCGGCCGCGGCGGCCGCGTAGTAGCCGCCCGATGCGCACACTTCATCGACGACGACGTAGAGCGGCTTGTCGGGGAACTCGACGCGCAGGCGCCTGATCTCGTCGTTGATCATGCCCGCCTGGACGGGGCTGCCGCCGGGGCTGTTGATGCGCAGGATCACTGCGGCTGTCGCGCTGTCCTTGAAGGCGGCGTCGAGCGAATCGTTGATTTTCTCGGCCGACGCATCGCCGTCCGCATCGATCACGCCGCGCAGGCTGACGAGCGCGGTGTGTCGCGCGGCCAGCGCCTTGTCCGCCTTGACGCCGCCATTCCACACGGTCGCGATGATGAGCATGAAAATCAGCAACCACGCGAGACGAAAGAAGATGCGCCAGCGTCGCGCGTCGCGCTGCTCGCGCAAGGTCGCGAACATGAGGCGCTCGATGGTGTCGCGCTCCCAGCCGGCCGGCGCGTTGCGGACTTCCGCGGTCGCCCTTGACGAGAGCGGTTCCATGCGTGGCTCCGGACGCGGGTCTTCGGGGGTGAACGAGGGGGGGATGCGATCGTCGGACATGTCGCGGGCTGTGAGAAAAAAGCGGCTGAAATCGGGACGGCGAGTATAGCCTTCAGCCCGCCCTCAGGCGTGCTCGTCCAGCCATGCATGCAACGCCGTCGGCGAGTCAAGCACGGCGAGGGCGCCCTGCCCGGCCAGCGTTTCCGGGAGATGAGCGCCATAGCTCACCGCAAGCGCTCGTGCGCCGGCGTTCACCGCCATCTGCAGGTCGTGGGTGGTGTCGCCGATCATCAGCATGCGATCGGAGCGCACGCCGAGTTCATCGCCGAGTTCCCACAACATCTGTGGATCGGGCTTCGATCGGCACTCGTCGGCGCAACGCGTCGCATCGAACAGCGGTCGCAGGCCGCAGGCATCGAGCGCACGGTCCAGCCCGACCCGGCTCTTGCCGGTCGCGACCGCGACGAAGTGACCTCTGTCCTTCAGGGAGACGATGATTTCGCGCACGCCGGTGAAGAGTACGAGGTCCGAATCGCGCGACAGATAGTGGTGGCGGTAGCGCTCGGCCATTTGCGGAACGAGATGCTTGGGCAGGTCGGGCACCGCGTACGCCAGCGCATCGATGAGCCCCAGCCCGATCACGTGACTGGCCCTTTCGGTCGAAGGCACGGGCAGGCCGAGGTCGACGCAGGCGCGCTGAATGCTCGACGCGATCGTCGCGGTCGAATCCATCAGCGTCCCGTCCCAATCGAAGACGATCAGGTCGAAACGATGGTCGCGTCGCCGGGGTCGCTCACGTTCACTCATGCAGAGCCTGGCGATACGTGACGCAGTCGATCGAGGAAGCGCACGCATTCGAGCGGCAGCGGAGCAGCCAGATCGACCGCGTTGCCGCTACGCGGATGCGCGAACTGCAGGCGAGCCGCATGGAGAAACATGCGCTTGAAAGCCGGGCCCGTCGAAGCGCCCGCGCGGGCGATCCGCTTGTTGAGCGCGAAGTCGCCGTACTTGTCGTCACCGGCAATCGGCCTGCCGAGGTGTGCGAGGTGGACGCGGATCTGATGCGTGCGACCGGTCTTCAACTCGACATCGAGCAGGGCGAAGGCGCCGTCCGGACCGTCGAAGGTCTCGAGGCGATGAAAGATCGTGTACGCCGGCATGGCGTCGGCCTCGTCCTTCACGGCGGGTCGCACGCGGCGCTCGCCGCCGGCCTGCGTGAATTTGATCAGCGGCACCTTCACCTGGCGCTTCGCTTCGGGCCACGCGCCGCACGCCAGTGCGAGATAGCGTTTCTTCACCAGCCCTTCGCGAAGATCGTCGTGCAGCTTGACGAGCGCGCTCCTCTTCTTGGCGATCATCAGCAGACCCGACGTATCGCGATCGAGCCGATGCACCAGCTCGAGGACGCGGGCATCGGGTCGGGCGATGCGCAATTGCTCGATCACGCCGAAGCTGATGCCGCTGCCGCCATGGACAGCGATGCCGGCGGGCTTGTCGATCACGACCAGGTCGTCGTCCTCGAACACGATTTCGAACGCGGTCGCGCGCTCGCGCCTGGTTGCGCCGGGGTCGTCACGCGTCGATCGATCTGCGACCCTCATGGGCGGAACGCGCAACACATCGCCTTCAAGCAGTCGATAGTCGGCATCGACGCGCTTCTTGTTCACGCGCACTTCACCGCCGCGAATGACGCGATACACGTGGCTTTTGGGCACGCCCTTGGCGCGACGCAGGAGGAAATTGTCGAGGCGCGGGCCTGCGTCGTCCTCGGCGATTTCGACCTGCGACGCCCGGTCGGCAGCAAACAAGGACAGGGCGTCGCACCGCGAATCCGCCCGGGCGGAGGGCTCGGAAATCCCGACCGTTCGGGTCTTCCCGGCGAGCCGATCGTGCGATTTGCGAACGCGTTCGCCTAACTCTTTCATCTTGAAATATAATTTGGGCTGTCGAAGGGCCGGGACGCGTAAGCCGATCGCAACAAATGCGGCGACGAAGCGGCGGCAAAGCGCGGTCGGGAACATGCATCAATCACCGATCGCAATACGGCGCCCCGACAAAAGAATTGCATGTCGAATCGCGTGAGTGCGCAGACTGGGGTCAGCCCTTGATCAGCGCGCCGGATGTTCATCAACGCGCGGGAAGATTCTACATGCCGGTCGTGCTGCCCACCGTGACGGGCACACGCGCGAACGTTGCGCGACTAGGCAGGGATGGCGCCAGAGCGCCGTTCGGCAGAGTACGCAGCGGATGCGAAATGACATTGCGGTAGCTCAAGAATTCGTGAAGCGTCGACCAACGTCGACGCTTCGGATCGAACGTGTTGTAACCCTTCGTTGAGTGCGTTTGCATGAACCCGATGACTCTGCCCTGCCTGGTGTCCACGTTGCGCGATTGCGCACGGACGCCGCTCGCACGGCGTTCGGCCATGCCTTCGTGATCTCGACCCGGGCTGCTTCCGTTCGGCTCGCGCCCTAGACGCGGTCGCTGCGCTCGTCGCAGAGTGACCCGCGTCCCACGGCGATTCAAGCCGCTTGCCGTCATTTCCTCGCGCTTTTGAAGCAATCGTGCGCAACCAGGGCTTTTGTCCGGTGCGCGAGGAGTTCCATATGAAACGCATGTTGTTCAACGCGACGCACGCCGAAGAGCTGCGCGTCGCCATCGTCGAAGGTCAGAAACTCATCGACCTCGATATCGAAGCCGCCGGGCGCGAACAGCGCAAGTCGAATATCTACAAAGGCGTGATCACGCGCGTCGAGCCGAGCCTCGAAGCCTGCTTCATCACCTACGGAGAAGAGCGCCACGGGTTCCTCCCCTTCAAGGAAATCTCGCGTCAGTATTTTCGCGAAGGCGTCGACACGAAGAACGCGCGCGTGCAGGACGCCGTCAAGGAAGGGATGGAGTTGTTCGTCCAGGTGGAGAAGGAAGAGCGCGGCAACAAGGGCGCGGCACTCACCACCTTCATCTCGCTGGCGGGCCGCTATCTGGTGCTGATGCCCAACAACCCGCGCGGCGGCGGCGTGTCGCGCCGGGTCGAAGGCGAGGCTAGGCAGGAACTGCGCGAGGTGATGGACTCGCTCGAGCTGCCTCCTGGCATGAGCATCATCGCGCGCACGGCCGGCATCGGCCGCAGCGCGCCCGAACTGCAGTGGGACCTGAACTACCTCATGCAACTATGGCGCGCGGTCGAAGGCGCGGGCAGTTCGCAGAACGGCGCGTTCCTGATCTATCAGGAGTCGAGCCTCGTGATCCGCGCGATTCGCGACTACTTCCAGCCGGACATCGGCGAACTGCTGATCGATACCGACGACGTGTACGAGCAGGCGCGCCAGTTCATGGCCCACGTGATGCCCGACATGGTCGATCGCGTGAAGCGTTACCGCGACGACGTGCCGCTGTTCTCGCGCTTCCAGATCGAGCATCAGATCGAGACCGCGCATTCGCGCACGGTGCCGTTGCCGTCGGGTGGTTCGATCGTCATCGATCACACCGAAGCGTTGGTGTCGATCGACGTCAATTCGGCACGCGCCACGCGCGGCGGCGATATCGAGGAGACGGCCAGCCGGACCAACCTCGAAGCCGCGGACGAAGCCGCGCGCCAGATGCGCCTGCGCGACCTCGGTGGATTGATCGTCATCGACTTCATCGACATGGAGTCAGCGCGCAATCAGAAGGACGTCGAGCAACGCCTGAAGGATGCGCTGCGCTACGACCGCGCACGCGTGCAGACCGGCAAGATCAGCCGCTTCGGTCTGATGGAGCTGTCGCGTCAGCGCCTGCGCCCCAGCTTGTCGGAAGGCAGCCATGTGGTGTGCCCGCGATGCAATGGCACCGGCCACATCCGCGACATCGAGTCGTCGGCATTGCACGTCCTGCGCATCATCCAGGAAGAAGCGATGAAGGAGAACACTGCCGCCGTCTATACGCAGGTGCCGGTCGAGGTCGCGACCTTCCTCCTGAACGAGAAGCGTGCCGACATCGCCAAGATCGAGATGCGTCTGAAGGTCAACGTGGTGTTGATCCCGAACAAGAATCTCGATACGCCGCACTACACGCTCGAGCGTCTGAAGCACGACGACCCGCGCCTGGAGACAAGCAAGTCGAGTTACGACATGGTCGAGCCTCCGCAGGAACCCGACGCGTATCAGCGCAAGCGCGACGATGCCAACGTGCGTCCGCGTCAGGAAGCGGTGGTACGCGGCATCACGCCAGAGCAACCGGCGCCGGTGATCGAACGCCCGGCTCCGATCGTCGAGCCGGCGCCCGCCGCGGTGTTGCCGGTCGCGCACGCATCGGCCCCGAGCTTCTTCGAGCGGGTCGCCCGCTGGTTCAAGGGCGCCGACGAAATGCCGGTTGCCACCCCGCTCGCGACGCCCGCAAGCAGCACGACCCGCGAAGAACCGCGGCCGGCGCGCAATGGCGCGGCACGCAGCGACGGATCCGTGCATCGAGGACGTGGCGGTCGTGGCACACGCGGTCGTGCCGATGGCGAGCGCACCGAACGTCCGCGCGGTGAACGAACCGAGCGAGCCGGCAGCGGCAGCGCCGCAGCTACCGATGGCGAACGCGCGGAGCGCAAGGAACGAGCCGATCGCAAACCTCGTGGTGAAGAGGGGCAGGCCCAAGCGCGCGGTCCGCGCGCGGAGGGTCGAGGCGACGGACGAAGTGAGGTACGGGGCGAACCCCGCCGAGGACGTGGTGCCAGGCCGGCCGATGGTCTCGACGCGGCGAAAGAGACGACAACCGGTGAGAATCAACCGCGTGCCGAACGTGCCCCTCGCGGTGAGGGACGCAGGCCGCGCGGCGAAGCGAGAGCGGCGCTCGACGTGACCAGCGACGACGCGTTGAAACTGCGCGCCAGCGAAGCCCTGGTCGCGTCGTCACCGGCGATGCAGACTGAAGCCGAACCACCGATGCGTGAGGACGAAGTCCAGCACGCTCACCTTGCGATGAACGACGACGCGGACCGCGCTGCTGACCTTGCTCGTTTCGATCGAAGCGAGAGCCAGGACGATGACGGCGACGCACTTCCCGGCGAAGGCTCCGGCGAGCACGCTGCTTCGGCTGATGGTGCAAGCACAGCAGGCAGTGGACGTCGCCGTCGCCGCGGCGGTCGCGGGCGCAATCGTCGCGAGCGGGACGGCGAGGTTTCGGATGCAACGCCGAGCGACGAGCCGTCCGAAGGGCAAGCGCCCCGGTTCGCGATGGATGCGCAGGCGCGCGATGAGGATGGCGGCCAAGTCACGCATGCTCCGCACGTCTTCGAGCCCGTGCATGCCGACTCGTCGACAGCGCTGAGCACGATGGCGCCGACGCAGGCTTTCCTGGAGCACGATCTTGGCCACGAGGTCATCGAGCCCATGCCTGCGCGTGCGTTTCTGGAGGAGGCCCACCCCACGCCCTCGCATCGAGTGAGCGATGAGGTTCTGGAGCAGCCGTCGGTGCGGCCCGCAGTGCGGTTCGAAGCCAAGCCTGCCGAAGCGGCTTCCACGATGCCTCCCGCAGCTGTGGCCACCGAAGTGCCCACGTGGATGAATGCTGCTGCGAACGTCGAAGCGCCGTCGCAACCGAGTCGGGTGGCCACGGCTCCCGCTCCGATGCAGATCGTCGATTTGCAGAATGTGTTGTCGGACGCGGGACTCGAACTGGTCGGTACCGACGCCAGCAAGCTCGCCAGAGCAGGCGTCGAAACGACGCAAGCTCCCACTGCGGCGCGCGTGGTTCGTGAAAGAAAGCGTTTGCCGCCGCCGCCGCCCGAGCCGCTCGCGCAGGTCGAGACGCACAAGCACTGATCGCGCTGCGATCCGACGAGAGGTAACGAGAGGCATACGAGAGGCACGCGCGCGCATGGTGATCCACGCCAATCCCGAGCTGCTTCGCTGGGTCGACGAGCAGCTCGCCCGCGGCTGCGACCCTGCGGAGATGATCGACGCGATGGTCACCGTCGGGCACGCGCGTTCTTTCGCCGATGGCGTGATCGGGCGCGCGTCCGGCAAGAAGCGCTTCGCTCATGCCGAGGCGGCCGAGCCGGGCCTGGTGGATACACATGCGAACGACGAGTCCATGGAAGTGCCCGAGCCTTTGCTCGCGCCGCTCGCTTCGGGCGCGAGCGCGATCGTGCTCGACGAGCATCGCGTCGACATCCTCGTCAACCTGCACCACCCGCGCATCATCGTGTTCGGCGGGCTGCTCAATGACGACGAGTGCGAGGCGCTGATCGCGGCGTCGCGTCCGAAACTGGAGCGCTCCGAAACCGTCAATCGCGCAAGCGGCGGGACCGAACTCAACGAGGCGCGAACCAGCGAAGGCACCTATTTCTTTCACGATGCCTCGCCTCTGTTGCAGACCATCAATCGACGCATCGCACAGATCACCCGCTGGCCGCTTTCGCATGGCGAGCCGCTGCAGATCCTTCACTACAACGTGGGCGCCGAATACCAGCCTCATTACGATTACTTCTCGCCCGAAGATGCGGGTACGCCGTCGCTGCTCGAACACGGCGGACAGCGTGTAGGTACACTGATTATCTATCTCAACACGCCCGACGCGGGAGGCGCCACGATCTTCCCCGACGTGGGGCTCGAGGTGGCTCCGATTCGGGGCAATGCGGTCTTCTTCACATACGACCGGCCCAGCCCGGTGAGTCGTACCCTGCACGGAGGAACTCCAGTGGTCGCAGGTGAAAAGTGGATCGCGACACGATGGATGCGCGAGAACGCCTACACATGAAGCGCGATCGGCCGGGATCCGTAGTCCGCCCGATCGTCATCCCGATCGTCGATCGTCGTGACGAACTGCGCCTGCCGCGCAGCGATGCGCCGATCGACGCGAACGGTCAAGTGCGCGATGCGCTCGATCGACCGATGCACGACCTGCGCATCTCGGTCACCGACCGCTGCAACTTTCGCTGCACTTATTGCATGCCGAAACAAGTCTTCGACCGCGACCATCGTTATCTTCCGCATGCCGATCTGCTGACCTTCGAGGAGATCACGCGGCTGGCACGCGCATTCGTAGCGCATGGCGTGCAGAAGATCAGGTTGACCGGCGGCGAGCCGCTGCTCAGGAAGGATCTCGAGAGCCTGATCGCGATGCTTGCGCAGATCGAATCGGGAGGGGCGACGGGAGAGCGACTCGATCTCACGCTGACCACCAACGGATCGCTGTTGAGAAAGAAGGCGCGCGCCCTCAAGGCCGCTGGCTTGTCGCGCGTCACGGTGAGTCTCGATGCGCTCGACGACCGGCTTTTTCGCGGCATGAACGACGTGGACTTTCCGGTTGCCCGCGTGCTCGACGGCATCGATGCGGCTGCCGAAGCCGGCCTTGGTCCGATCAAGGTCAACATGGTCGTCAAGAACGGCTTCAACGACAGTCAGATCGAGGCGATGGCGCGCCGCTTCCGCGGCAGCGGTCACATCCTTCGCTTCATCGAATACATGGACGTGGGCGCGTCGAACGGATGGAAGCTAGATGAAGTATTGCCCAGCGCGAAGGCGATCGAGCGCATCGATGCCTTGTTCCCGATCGAGCCCATCGATGCCAATTACGCGGGCGAGGTCGCCGAGCGCTGGCGATACCGGGACGGCGCCGGCGAGATCGGCTTCATTTCCAGCGTTACCCACGCATTTTGCGGATCCTGTTCGCGGGCGAGGCTCTCGCCCGAAGGTCGTCTCTACACCTGCCTGTTCGCGACACGCGGGACCGATCTGCGAAATCTGGTCCGTTCTGCTGCGAGCGATCTCGACC
Organism: Burkholderiales bacterium; assembly: GCA_038318315.1. GTDB lineage: Bacteria > Pseudomonadota > Gammaproteobacteria > Burkholderiales > Burkholderiaceae_D > CAHJXF01. The sequence goes on from JBBQCA010000012.1 coordinate 10,449, forward strand.
TTGCTCGGGCGGTGGGCTCGATCTGGGCGGGCCGCAACGACCGATACTCGGAACTCCGTGGTTTGGCTACGACACTTCCCGCGGAAAAAATAGAAATGTCCTATATCGGCGGCTAAGCGCGGGTTTGCGCTGCATCGCGACTACAACACTTTCCGCCCTCTCCGAAGATACAATGTACATGAAATTAGTATCTTAATTTATTGTTATAAAACAGTTAAATTGCTGCGCACGAAAGTGCGTCTATGCACCATCCCTTTTTTTTGACAGGTCATCATTCACGAGTGGCGAGGAAGCCGTAACGACTCTGTAAGATTGCGTAACGACACTGGTTGTCTTCGCAGACGGAACGTTTCATGAGGCATTGGCAGTCCCCCAAAAAACCCAAAGCACGCATCGAGATCATTCCGATGATCGACGTGATGATGTTTCTCCTGGTCTTTTTTGTACTCATCAGCATCAACGTCATTCCGGCATTGGGCGTAAGGACGGTTCTCCCGACTTCCGAGCAGGCGCAAGACATCAAGTCGGTCGTCAATGCGCTCGTTACCCTTGGGAAAAATGACGAACTTCAGGTGAACGGGAAGTCGGTCACACTCGCTCAGTTGGCCCCGTCCATCCATGCCTTCGAAAGACCGGACAACAAGGTCGCCGTCATCATCAACAGCGACAAGGGTGTTGAGGTGCAACGCCTGATCGACGTCATGGACGCGCTCAAGGCCAACGGCTTTCCAGCGTTCTCGATCGCGTCGAAGAAGAAGTCCTGAGCTTCCTGCGCGATGGCTTTTTTCTACAGGCACCGGAACGTTCCGGCCAGCGCGGCTGCGTGCGCGGTGATCGCTCTCGCGATTTATTCGCAGGGGCACCGCATGCTGCAGACCAAGCGTCAGAATCAGGAAGAGCCGGTTCAGGTGACGATCACCGAACTGCCTCCTCCGCCCGCTCCGATTCCCCCGCCCCCACCACCGCCGATAGCGCCCCCGAAGCCTAGCCCGGCGCCCGCGCCGACTCCGCCCGTGCCCCGGGTCGTGGAGTCCAAGCCGGTGCCCGCACCGAGCCCGAATCCGATTCCCGTACCCAAGGTCGAGCCTCCGCCGCCACCGGCAGCACCGGTGCCTCCGCCCTCGCCGCCGCCGGCTCCACCCGCGCCGCCTACCGCACCGCCCGCGGCGGCCGTTGATGCGAGCGCGGTCTATACCGGCCGCGTCCGCAGTTATCTGAACGGCATCAAACGTTATCCGACGGGCCGCGAGGCCAGCATCCAGCGGCCCGAGGGCAAGGTTCGCATCTGGTTCGTCCTGCGTCGCGATGGTTCGCTGGTGGATGCCGGGATCGAAGACTCGTCGAACTCGATCCTGCTCGACAACGCCGGCTTGACCACGATCAAGCGCGGCAGCATGCCCGCGTTCGAAGGCGCTTTCGCGGGTGAAGAAACGCATCGCTTCACTGTCGACCTCGATTTCAAGGCCCCGTCTTAAACATCCGCTTCTTTCCTTTGCACATTCGTTATCGGGAGTTTTTCAATGAAGTTTCAAGCCACGCAAATCTCGCTGCTGGTCTCCGGCCTATTCATCGCCGCGAGCGTCAACGCGCAGCAATCGACCACCAACGTCGGGACGATCAATGTTGAAGGGCAGCCCGGCGGAACGGCCAGCGGCCTGATCCAGCAGGAAGAGACCCCGAAGGCACGCAGCTCGGTCGGTCGCAAGGCCATCGAGACGCAGGCGCCGACCAACAACCCGTACCAGGTCATCAACCTGCTGCCGGGCGTGTCCACCTTCAGTTACGACGGCACGGGCCTGTTCGGCGGCGGCTTGCGGATCCGCGGCTTCAACAGCGATCAGCTGGGCTTCACGATCGATGGCGTGCCGGTCAACGACTCGGGCAACTTCGCGGTCTTCCCGCAGGAGTACACCGACACGGACAACCTGTGCGAGGTGTTCGTCACCCAAGGCTCGACCGACACCGAAGCGCCGCACGTCGGCGCCACCGGTGGCAACGTGGGTCTGGTGACCTGCGGGCCTACCGACAATCGACGCGTGCGCGTCTCGCAGACACTCGGCAATAACGCGTTGTCGAAGACCTTCCTGCGATACGACACCGGCAAATTCGCCGACGATCGCGCCAAGATGTTTTTCTCGATCTCGCATGCCGAGGCCGAAAAGTTCAGAGGCAAGGGTGACGCCTATCGCGATCACATCGACTACAAGGGCGAGCTGTCGCTGGGTGGCGGGAGCTATGTCGGCGCGGGCTTTCTCTATAACCGCGCGGTCAACAACAATTACCGCACGCTCACCAAGGCGCAGATCGATCAGCAAGGGCGTTATCTGGATTTCGGAACCATCGCACCCGTTCACGTGACTCCCGGCGCCGGCGCACAGGTCGACAATGCGGCCGGCACTTACAACGTGAACAATGGAATCTTCGCGCCCGGAGGATCCGCGACCAACGGAAACGGATATTACGGATTCAATCTGAATCCCTTCCGCAATTACATCGCGACCCTCAAGGGCCATTTCCAACTCGCGCCGACCCTGAGTCTCGATGTCGATCCGTACTTCTGGTACGGCTATGGCACGGGCGGCAACGAGCTGCAAACCCTTCGCGAAGGACAGTCGGGCGCGTTCCTGCATGGCGGTGGTCGCGACTACAACGGCGACCGTGACACGCTCGACACGATCGCGGCGTACGAAGGCAGCGTCACGAAGACCTATCGTCCGGGCGTCACGACCAAGGTCAACTGGCAAGTTGCGGGCAACCGCTTCCTGGCGGGCTACTGGTACGAGCGCGCACGCCATCAGCAGACAGCGCCGTACGTGACCATCGACAACAACGGCAATGCGGCCGACATCTGGTTGCGCAACCCCGATCAGTGGCTCAAGAACGCCGACGGATCGCCCGCCGAGTTCCGCGACTGGTACACCATCAGCACGGGCAAGTCGGCCTTCCTGCAGGACACCGTGAGCTTCTTCCAGGACAAGCTCACCATCCAAGGCGGAGGACGCTACACGACGCTGGGTCGCCAGTTCCGCAACTCGGCCAACCAGGGCACCACCCCGACCGGTCTCGGGCAGACGGGCAATGGCGGCGTCGACTACACGATCAACAAGGAGTACACGGAGTTCCTCCCGAACATCGGCGTCAAGTATCAGTTGACGACCGAGCAGTCTCTGTTCGCGAACGCCACCAAGAACTTCAAGGCGCCGCCCAACTTCGCATACTCAAACCTCGCGGTAAGCAACGCATCGCCGACCGCCGGGATTACCTTCGTGAACGGGGTCGCGACCAACTATCGCATCCTCGAACCGCAGGTCGGGCCGGAAACTGCCCACAACTATGATGCGGGCTATCGTTATGCCGGCGACCGCGTGACGTTCTCGGGCTCGGTGTTCTTCATCAACTACAAGGGGCGCATCGCTTCGCTGATCGATCCGACCAGCGGCACGGCGGGTCAGGCGATCAACCTGGGCGACTCGACCACGCGCGGCTTCGAACTCGAAAGCGGATACAGCATCACCAAGAATCTGTCCGCCTACAGTTCGCTGTCGTACACCAAGACGCGGATCAAGAGCGACATCGTGTACGGCGGTGGCGTCAAGAGCGAGGCCACGGCGGGCAAGGAGTTTCCGGACACGCCGAAGTGGCTTGCAGGCTTCGCGCTGCAATACTCGGACGCGAGCTGGATTGCCGGCGTCGATGCGAAGTACACGGGCAAGCGCTACTCGACGCTGGTCAACGACGACAGCATCGGCGGGTACACGCTGTTCGGATTGACGGCAGGCTACAAGTTGCCGTCGACGGATTTCTTCAAGAATCCGATGATTCGCCTCAACGTGTACAACCTGTTCAGCCGTCAGTACCTGAGCCTGTCGGGTCCGTCCGGCAGCAACTTCGGCGTGCGTGCAAATCCGATTGCCGGATTGCCCACTTATTTTGCGCAGGCGTTCTATGTCGGCGCGCCGCGCACGATCGCCTTCACGCTCGCGTCGGACTTCTGAAGCGAAGAGAACTCCAATGAACCTGAACATCCTTCACGACATCACCTTCTACGCGTTGTATGCGGCGTTGGCGATCGCCGTCTTCGTCGCTATCGAAAGACTGCTCTTCTTTTCGCAGACGTCGAGACGCACACGCGAGCTCGAAGACGCAGTCGAACACGGGGCCGTGCCGCCCGCGGCGTTGGTCACTGCGGACAATGTGCCGGCACGCGCGGCCAAGCACATGCTCGACCGGTTGCCGACCATCGAGTCGCGGCACGATCTCGAGGACCTGTCCGAAGAGGTGTTCATCGATTCGCGCACGCAGCTGGCCAAGCATTTGTGGATGCTCGATACGATCGTGACCGCCTCGCCGCTGCTGGGCTTGCTCGGCACGATCCTCGGCATCATCGATACCTTCACGGCACTGGCACGCTCGGGGATCTCGGACCCTTCGGGCGTGTCTGCGGGTATCGGCACGGCGTTGTTCGCCACGGCGCTCGGGATTTCAGTGGCGCTCTTCGGGCTGCTGTTCTTCAATCACTTCCAAGAGCGTATCGAGCGTCTGTCCGACCAGATGAAAGTTCTGATCTTGCGGTTATCCGCGCTCAAGCTTTCAGCCTGAAGGGATCCCCTTTTTTTTGGAAAGCGTGAATTCGCGTGACCGATCGTGCGCAACATCCTTCTTCACAGGAGGCCGCGAACAATATCGCTCGACAAAGGGGTTGTTGGGACGTTACGCTACCGTCGTTGCTGAATGTGACGGGCACATCTGAAGGGTCACAATTCCACTGAGGAGCACGCGTCGATTTCATTTGAGAAGCGCACAATTGAATTATAATGGCGATAAAATGCGCCAATAAGTTTTACCCACCCTGATAACAAAAAGTTGTGAATTGCAGTTTGAATCGGAAATCGCCCGGAGAGGCGATGAACCGTTTCTTCTGTTCAATTCATGCATAGCCGATCAGGTCACAGAGTGGGAGATATTGATGCCGAGTCCACGCAAACTACTTTGCGTTGCGAATCCGAATGACGTGTTTTTGGATGCGCTTAAGCGGCGAATGTTGGACTGGGATTTGTTCGTCGCCCAAGATTTGAACGAAGCGAATTGCCTTCTCAGGCGTCCCGATTTTCATGTCGGGATCATTCTCGCGTCCAATGCGGTTCCGGAAAAATCAGCTGAAATCGCCGAGCTATTGCGCGCGCATTGCGGAATGCATTGGATTGGGATTTTTCCTCCAGGAATATCCGAATCGAGCATATGGCGTGAGTTGATCGTCGACGCGCTGTTCGATTTCCATACTCTACCGGTCAATTTCGAACGACTCGCCCAAACCGTAGGCCATTGCTATGGCATGGCCAATTTGCGGGCACAAATGAAACTACTTCCGAATTCCTCGACGGATACCGATCTCATCGGCGAGGGTGCGGCAATGGCGCAATTATTAATTCATATTCGCAAGGTGGCACGCGTCGATGCTCCAGTGCTCATCTGTGGCGAGAGCGGCAGCGGTAAAGAGTTGGCCGCGCAAGCATTACACCGTCACTCCAATCGAAGCCAGCGCCCCTTCGTACCGGTAAATTGCGGCGCCATACCTGCAACGCTGATTCAATCTGAACTATTCGGCTATGAGCGCGGCGCATTTACGGGCGCCACTCAGGCAAGACAAGGAATGTTCGAATCTGCCGCGGGCGGAACGCTTTTTTTGGACGAAATTGCCGATCTCCCGCTCGAGCTGCAGACCAATCTCTTGCGCTTTCTTCAGGAAAAGACAATCAACCGAGTCGGCTCGACGCAGAGTATCCCGATCGATGTGCGTATCGTCGCCGCGACACATGTCGATTTGGAAAAAGCAGTTCGCAGTGGAAGATTCCGCGAAGATCTCTATTATCGCTTGAACGTTTTGGCGCTGAGTATCCCTCCATTGCGCGCGCGCAAAGAAGATATCTCGACGCTCGCTCGGCACTTCTTTGCGAAGTTCGCTTCCGAAAAACATCCGCGGCTACTGGGATTCAGCAGCCGTGCGATTCAAGCGATGGAGGCGCACGATTGGCCGGGAAATGTCCGTGAGCTAATCAATCGTGTACGAAGGGCCATGGTCATGGCCGAGGGTCGCCTCGTGACGATTGAAGATCTGGGTTTGGAGCGGCGCACGGACTCCAGATCTTGCGATGGGTTGGGGGAGGCGCGGGTGAGCGCTGAGCGCCATGCGATTGTGACGGGGTTGCACCACGCGCAAAAAAATATAAGCCAAGCTGCACGTGATCTCGGGGTTTCGCGAATGACCCTGTACCGTCTGATGGCCAAGCACGACATTCGCGTCTGAACCTTCAAACACGTAGTTCGCGGTGCTGCGTCATTTGCGTTGGCGCCCTTGAATAAGTTCCTATACCTGTATCATTTTCGTTACAACCCCCTTGGGGTGGCTGGCCCTTCGCCAAACTGAACTAAGTTATTGATTTATTGAATCTGCTTATTGTGTGTTTTGAACAAATTCATCCATCTAGCCCGATATACGTAGTTACCCTGCAACATATGCATTACATGGTGCAACGCACTTTAGTTAATTCACCCGTCTTTTTGCTGCATAGCGCATGCAACTCGCAAAATACCATGCAGATGTCCTTTCGATTCAATGCTTTGCCGCTTCATTTCAAGGTTGGTACGCGCCTTGCTCATACTATTGTTGGATTGGCGTTTTGCCAGCCATTAGGAACGTCGACTTTTCCTTAAGGGGACTTTCATGAAGAAAACGCTTTTGGCATCGGCCATCGCTTTGGCCTTTGGTATGACCTCGCCTGTCTGGGCGAATCCGACCAACAACGGAACGGACGGTACGACCACGGCAACGACTGGAAATCAGACCGCCACTGCAACGTCTACACAGGGGGGAAACGCACCGCAAGCAAACGAGAACTCGAGCGCCTCGCAAAACAATAGCGTGGATAGCCGCAACCAGTCCGACAACAAGAACCAGTCTGACCAAAACAACAACAAGAGCACCGGTGACAATCGCAACAACACCGGCCGCGCTGAAGCTGAAGGCCAAGGCACGGCCGCAGCCAACAACGGCTCGAACGCAACTGCAAACCTCAGCAATTCGTTCAACACCAGTAAAGCTGTGGCGATAAGCAAACTTGAAGGATCGGTCACGAACATTCGCGTCCACGGGATCGGCAATAGCGCGATCAACAGCGGCAATGCGAATGGCGCTACAGGCGGCAATGGCACGGGCGGGAACGCGACCGGCGGGAACAACAGCGGCAACGGTGGCACGGGAACGGGTGGATCCGGCGGGGCTGGCGGCAACGCCGGCGCAGCTACGGGTGGCGCAGGCGGATCCGGCGGGGCTGGCGGCAACGCGAGTGCCGTCAATGGCAGCGCGACCAACGGCAGCTCGACAGCTGGCGCAGCGACCAACGGCAGCGCGAACGCCGGTGACGGTGGCAACGGTGGCCGTGCAGGAAATGCGACCGGCGGAAATGGCGGCAACGGTAGTGGTGACGGCGGCAACGCAGTCTCGGCCAACCTTTCGCGTGGCGGCGGCGCGCTTGCAGGCAGCTCCGCACGTGGGGGAAGCAGCGAGTCGGAGAACGCCTCTCGTAGCGGTGGTGCGCTCAGTGCCTCGGTTGGTGTAGGCACTGGTGGACCCGGTGGCGGCGGTGGCGCACGGTCGGGCGGAGCCGGAAGTGCTGATGGCGGCACCTCAGGCAACGCCAATGGCGGCTCTGCCAACGGCGGCAACGGCGGCACGAGTGGTACGCCTCCGTCGGGTGCGGGCGGTACCGGCGGCAGCGCAAACGGTGGCAGCACCGGCGGCGCGGCGGGTGGTACGACCAGCACGACTGGCAATGCTGGCAACGGCGGCAATGGTGCAGGCGGCACGGGCACGGGCGGCGCGGCTTCGGGCACGACGGGCGCAGCGACCGGCACGGCGACCTCGAGCGGCGGCGCCGGCACCACGGGTGCCACAACGGCGACTGGCGGCGGCGGCAATTCGGGACCCGCAACGGCAACCGCCGGATCGGGTACCGGAACCGGGGCGGCAGGCGGCAACGCAACCAACAATGCCGGCAGCGGCGGCGGCGGTGGCGCGGCTACCAACGGCGGAGCCTCGACGACTGCCAGCAATGGCAGTGCCACAAATGGAAGCTCGACTGGCGGTACCGCACAGGGCGCAGCAGGCGCGACCGGTGCAACCGGCACCAGCACCGGTGGTTCGGGTGCAACTGGCGCAACCGGCACGGGCGGCGCTGGTGGAGGAACAGGTGGGACGGCGACTGCAGCAGTGGGCAATGGTGCAGCCGGCGGCGCGGGCGGATCGAACGCTCCCAATGCCGGGACGTTCAATCTGTCCAACACCATGTCCGGTACCGCGCAGTCCGCAGCGGGCATCCTCGTCATTAGCCAAAACAGTGGCATCGCAGCTCTGACGCAGCAAAGCGTCAACGTGCAAGCTAACCTGAACGTCGGCAGGTAATCGGCGGTCACGCCGGAGGCGGAGTATGCCTCCGGCGTGTTTAGTTGGATAAGGGGGCAGGCATGTTTATCAAACGTCGTAATGGCTTAATCGCCGGGTTCGTACTACTGGGCGCCCTCCATTCATTCGCGCCGGCTATTGCGGAAGAAAAGACGGATGTCCCGGCGGCTCAAGTTAACTCTCCGGCACAGGAGATTTTCGGACAAAAAGTACTGGACAAAAAATCTCTTGCCAAGCAGCGTGGCGGTACTGATCCTGGTGTACTGAATGATATGAAGCTGAATGGTGTCGTTAGCGATAATCACGCTTCAAATCTGACAACTGGAAATAACGCTATTTCCGATGGAGCGTTTAGCGGAGTCAGCGGCGTGCCACTTGTTGTTCAGAACTCAGGCAACAATGTTTTGATTCAAAGTGCGACGATCATCAACGTGCAAGTGAAATAGTTCGATCAGGGTTCTTATGAAACTGATAGCGGCTTTACCCCCCTTGGTCGCGAGCCTGTTCATTGGGCACGCACAAGCAGGGTCGGTCGACCTTCCTGTCCAAGTAGGAGGTGGATATTCAGTTCCGGCAGTTAGTTTGAAGGAGGCAAGATTTCGCGCGACGGTTCGGCAGCAGTACGATTACAGCTGCGGGTCCGCCGCGCTTTCTACTTTGCTGACTCATCATTATGGTTATCCGGTGGCGGAGCAGGTCGTATTTGAAGAAATGTTCCAATTCGGTGATCGGACAAAGATTCAACAAGAAGGATTTTCGCTACTGGATCTTAAATTGTTTCTCGAAAAACATGGATTCAATGCGGATGGCTTCGAGGCCCCGCTTGATAAGCTCGAGAACGTCGGAATTCCCGCGATTGTTCTACTTAAGGAAAATGGATATAGCCACTTTGTTGTTGTAAAGGGGGTTCGCGGGGGGCGCGTGCTCATCGGCGATCCCGCAGGTGGCACTCGGGTAATGACCCGTAGTCATTTCGAATCCATCTGGGTCAATCAGATTCTTTTCGTTATCAGCAACAAGACGGAAAGTGCCCGTTTCAACGCTGCAGCCGATTGGAGTGCTGCGCCGCTGGCGCCCATTGTTGATAGCGTCAACCGTGACGGTGTGGCGGCGTCTCTGCTCCTGAAGCATGGCCCTTCGGATTTCTGATCGATAGCCCCGATGAAGCCCACACCGAAATTACTGGCCCTGCTGGTTTCGCTAATCGGGATCGGTGGTCCCTGGTCCGCGGCGGCATCCGGGGACGATGCGGGCATTTCCATGTCGTCGACTTCCGATTCGCATGCTCGAGAATCGGCCATCCGCGACGCGCTCGGCCTGCAAGAAATGCCGGTCAAGATTTCGTCCGGCGACTTGCTCGGTCGCACTGCGAAAGCGTCTGCAATAAATAGGCTTGCTGCTGCGCCAGTGAAGCCTGCACATGTCGAAAGCGGACATTGGGACCACACTGCACTTGGGCTGGGCAAAGGAGCCGTATCGGTCACGAATATCAGATCCAAGCGTGACGAGGAAGCCGGGGAAGCCGCGAGGGTCGAGCAACTCGCCAAAATCAGGGCAATCCTTGGAATTGCAGCGCCAGTTGACATCGCGGCAGTCCGCGAAGTCCATCCCGTTAATCGTGGGATCGAATCTCTCACGGCTCCGGTTGTCGTCACCGTTGCGAGAGCGCAGGCGACTCCACATGAAATTGCGGCGGTCTCTACGGACTGGAACGATGTCGAGGTCGCCGAAGCGGTGTACGACACAGCACAACCACTTTCGCCAACAGCAGAACCGCTATTCGGGTCGATTGAAGAGCTACTGCTCCATCAAGGTCCCGGACCCCGGAAGCCAAGACACTATCGGGACGAGCCGCTACCCATGATCGCCGACCGATTCGCGACCGGTGCGCGAAGAGACGATCGGCGGTTTCCGTTACTGACGTTATTGGAAACGACTCCCATGAGCGAGTGGGCGCCATTGGAACAGCTTCAGGCTGTCATCACGCAATTTGATGAAGACTTGAACGAAACCAACCTGGTCGTCAAGCTATCCGGCGAACCGAAGATATCGGGCGAAGCGGAGACCGGTACACCAGATCCACTCGCTGATCTGCTTCTGGCCATCGACACGTCACACGCAGAAGACGGGCTGATCATCGTGTCTCGCACCGGCAAACAGCAAGTCGCGAGCGGGCTGGAAATAACGATTGCTGCCAAAGCCGCCAATGACGAACGACTCGACGTTGCCGCTGCCGACAAGGACGCGGGATCGAGCGAGGCGAGAATTGAATTGCAATCGAGCGTCTTCTCCACGATCGATAAGCAAGTATCCGTTCCGCTGGAGCAGTTTCAGAAAATCGGGGCTCTGTACGTATCTCCGTTTCAGTCAGGTGGCAACTTGTTGCCTTTGATGGCGTTGTCGCCGATCCCTGCGGTCTCATCCGTCGACATCGCGGCCGTAGCTATCGCGACGTCGAAGGACGACGCGCCGTCCGCATCGACGATTCAATCGACGAACGAACTCTTCCGTGACGTCATCACGCTGCGGGAGGTGCTTTCCGGGTGGGTGGACATTTTTGATCCCACGCTCAATGTTCCCAAGGTAGTCACTTCTGCAAAAGCTACGCTGGTCCCCGAATCATTCGCAGCAATAGACATCTTTGACCCCGCACTGGAAACCGCGACTGTCCTGGCCAACCAAGTTGCGAAGCATTCGGCATCGGAGACGATCGACATATTCGATCCGCGCTTGGATGCGCCAAGGGCGTACAAGAGTGGACCGAAGAACGACCCGACGTCCACGCCCGCGATTGCGGTGGGACTTCGAGAATCCTTCAGCGCAGGCGTAACCGCGCCCAATGTTGGAGCCGATGAGATTCCGCGCTTGTCCGTTGTCGAACCAGTGCCTTCGGCGCGAGCCATGAGCCCTCCGAAAGCAGCAGTGGTTAAAGAACGCGAAGACACGATTGAGCAAGCAATGGCGCGCGTCGCATTGATCGAGCTGAAGCGGGCCTCGACAGCGGTCGTCGGAGTTTTGGTAGACGCAGCGGCTTCTTCTTTATCGCCACCATCGCCCGCGCGCGCTGCGAGTGCGGATGCGCCAGATACCGCGCCGACTCAGATGCAAGCTGACCAGATAAGAGAGATCCCTCTTTCCCAAGACGCCGCGGAGGCGCTGGCCCGCGCAATCGAGGAGTCCGACGAAAATCGCGCGAATCCCCTGCAAGGCGAACGGGTCGCACTTAGCAATTCGAAGCTCGATCAAATGCGCGGCGGCTTTGAAACCGGCTCCGGACTCAAGGTTTCATTCGGTATCGAACGGGCCGTGTATATCAACGGTAACCTCGTCACGACTACGAGTTTGAATATTGCGGATCTGAGCAAACTCTCGGCCGGACAAGCGCAGGCTGCCGCATTGAACGGTGCCAGTCTCGGTCTGATTCAAAACGGTCCTAGCAATTCCTTTCAGCCAGGCGCGATTTCGGCCTCAAACATCGGAACGGTCATCCAAAATACGTTGAATGATCAGAAAATCCAAGCTCTCACGTTGATCAATGCATCGGTCAACAGCCTGGACCTGATCAAACGCGCTAATGTACAGTCGTCTATCCAGAGTGCTCTGATCGATTCGCTTCGCCGTTGAGACGTGATTACGCAGGCGCAAAATCACGCGTGGCCGATACCCAAGTGACGATTTCCCTGAGCCTCACCCTTTCTACCGCTTAGAGTGACATCGGCACGCGAAGCGTTAACGTCAGATCAGGAGTATCCCGGGTCAGCCCCGCGCCGAGCGACAAGCTTATGGTTCGTTGACCGCTGAGCCGCAACGAATACCCGAGTAGCAAGGTGCCGAGCTGCACGCGAACTGAATCGGGAGCTACCTGACCGTTGAGCTTCGTCTTACCGATCGACGCGTGATCGTAGCCAATACTGAACGAGGATCGTTCGTTCAGAGCCAATCCCATCCCGAAGTTGAAACCGAAGATGCCGCCCGGAGCGACGCTACCGAGTTCTTCCGGTCCGGTATCGGTGCGGCGGACGACATGACCTCGCCTGAAACTGTGCAGATAACTCACCGTTCCGAAGAACACCGCTGGATCGGAGGGGAGCAGCACGGTCAATGCCGGCTGTAACCCATAGAATCCGGAGCCAGTCGGCAGAGTGGTTTGGACACCGTCATTGCGGAAACCGAGAACTGCCCTGGAGGTTTCGACTTCAAACGGGTCCCTGCCCGTCCGTGACTTGAAACGAAGGCTGCCGATGTAATAAGGACTGTCGGCGCCACCGTCATTGAATTGATATCGCCCCGTTGCCTCCACGTCGCCAATGCCGTGCCCTGAGGAATCGAATACCGTGGTATTCGATGCCGCGCCTTGGAGGAATTCGCGTCCCACCCCGGTATCGGAACGATAGACGTAGGGTACGCGCGCCTCCAGTTCGAATCGATTTGTCACGCCGTAACGCGTTGTCAGCGTACCGGTAAACGTATTACGTTTGATTTCTCGGACGTCGATGAGGCCGATGAGAAGCGCCGGAATGATCGTGTACCCAACGAGTGCCACGCGATTGCTTGAGGAATAGGAATACTGAACTGAAGGTTCAATCCCGAATTTGCCTTTAGGGGTCAATACACCGGGCTGTTCAAAAATAGGCGCGACTACCACCTGGCGGTTTGCCTGCGACGGTGCCTGGCCAACCGGCTGCGGCGGACTTGCCTGCGCAAGCTGATCCGGCGGATTCGGATTGGTACCGGTGCTCGCTGCCGCAGGCGCGACATTCACTGCGCTGCTCGCGGCGCCGCCGCGTTTCTTCGCGAGTACTTCGAGGCCGAGCGCACGGCGTACATCATTCAGGCTGGCCTCTTCCTCGGCAATCGACCGTTTGAGAGACTCCATGCGACGAGTCTGATCCACGATTTGCTGCTTGAGGGCCTCGAGCCTCGCTTCTGCTTCATCCACCGACTCGGCGGCAAATGCCGAATGCATCGGACTCAAAGCAAACGCCGCAAAAATGCTTAGAGGAACGATGCGCCGCAACGGCCCTTGTTTTGGATTCATCTAAATGTCTCCCTGCGTGTGCATGCCAAATTCGAATAATTCAACGCGATTGCCATTGCCCCGTCCCCCTTTACAAGGGTTGCGAAGTCGATTTTCCGATACTACGGATGAATCGGCAAGGAAGAACTGCGCCGTAATAAATCGCACACGCTGATACAACACTTCGGCTTACCGAAAACACTAAGGACGGCACAGATCGCCATTTTTAAACGCCAACTATTGACACAGCCCAAGGATACGTTCGCTTTGTGAGCACGTCTTGGCTGCGGCCGGCGCCTGGAGACGCGTCGGTGCCGCGGGCTTCGGCATGGTTGCAATGCAGGTTCGCAAGACCCGCTCGATCGGCTGATAGTAGAGCCAGCCCGCTCCCAAGTCCGGCAGGCTGAGCTCGACGTCGCGCCATTTGGGATGCCCCTCCGTCTGCAAAACTTGAAAATTCTGGCAAAGCGACCGCGCAAAGCGGGTCATGTGATCGGTCGTCTGTTTATAAGTGTAGTCGTAGGTGACAAGCAGAGATTTAATGGCGAGTCCCGGTACATCCTGATCTAGCCAATTCGGGTAACTGGCGGAACGAATGGTTGCCGGAAAATAGGTTTGGAGCGCGGCTCGTGTCGCCGGATTGTTCGGATCGACCTTGAGCAATCTTATGAGCTGTTTGGCTTCAGGTTTCATGTCAGCCAGCAATTTCGCAGGCTGCCCGGCCACGATGACGACCACGTCAAGACTCTTCTCGGTCGTGAGCTTGAGGAGGGCTTCCTCGTTGCTCAGAAAGCTTGCGTTGCCATCGGGAATGGGTTGCTCAAACATCAACCGATAAATTGTCGTGGCGCTCAATGCGGTGCCGCTTTGCAAGCGATCCACATTCATCTTCTTATCTTTGATTTCGTGAACATATTGCAACGGTGAATCCGCCCGAACGATGAAGTAGATCTCTTCGTTATAAAGCGGCATGATCACGCGCAGCGGTCTGATCAAGCGTCCCGCTTCGCCATTACCCGCAGCCGCAAAGTCGAGAAACGCCTGATAAACGTCCGATTGGACGATAGCCAACTTGACGTTCGCTTCATATCTCAGTCGATTCAGGTTATCTGCCGAGCCTTTTGACGGAAGGACTTCCAGAATGATGTCCGCATCCGGCGCGACAAACTTCGCGAGATCTTTACCGATCTGAATATAAGTTCCGCGTTCGGATGCGGTGACAATCTTGTATTCGACAGCCGCGCCAGCAGCTTGGCATGTCAGTAAAGTAAATGCGACGCTGAAAACAAGAGCGAATACCTTGCACATGGAATCCTCCATCCGCGGTTTGACGACCGAGCCATATCATCAGTATCCACCGGATGCAAAGTTTTCGAACTTAGTGTATTCGCCTATAAAGGTCAGTCGAACGGTGCCGATGGGTCCGTTGCGCTGCTTGCCGATGATGATCTCGGCGGTGCCCTTTTCCTGCGAATCGGGGTTGTAGACCTCGTCGCGATAGATGAAGAGGATCAGGTCGGCGTCCTGTTCGATCGCACCCGACTCGCGCAAGTCGCTCATCACCGGACGTTTGTTCGGCCGCTGTTCGAGACTGCGGTTCAACTGCGAGAGCGCGATCACCGGGCACTGCAGTTCCTTGGCCAGCGCTTTCAGCGAACGCGAAATCTCCGAGATCTCGGTCGCGCGATTCTCGCCCGTAGAAGTCGCGGACATCAGCTGCAGGTAGTCGACGATGATCAGGCCGAGCTTGCCGCACTGACGCGCAAGCCTGCGCGCGCGCCCACGCAATTCCATCGAATTGAGCGCGGGCGTTTCGTCGATCGACAACTGCGCGTCCTGCATCTTCTGGATCGCATGCGTGAGGCGCGGCCAGTCGTCGTCAGCAAGCCGCCCGGTGCGAACCTTGTGCTGGTCGAGCCGTCCGACCGAGCCGAGCATGCGCATGGCCAGTTGCGTGCCCGCCATTTCCATCGAGAACACCGCGACCGGCAGCCCCTGATCGATCGCGACATGCTCACCGATGTTCAGCGCCAAAGCGGTCTTGCCCATCGACGGTCGACCCGCGATGATGACCAGGTCGCCCGGCTGCAGTCCCGAGGTCTTCGAGTCGAGATCGGAGAAGCCGGTGGGCACGCCGGTGATGTCGCTGGGGTTGTCGCGGTGATAGAGCTCGTCGATACGCTCGACGACCTTGGTGAGCAGCGGCTGGATATCGACGAAGCCTTGCGTACCGCGCGCGCCCTCCTCGGCGATCGCCAGGACTTTCGCCTCGGCCTCGTCGAGCAACTGGGCGACTTCGCGACCGTTGGGGTTCAGCGCCGCTTCGGCGATTTCGTCGCTGACCGTCACGAGCTTGCGCATCACCGCTCGGCCCCGAACGATCTCGGCGTAGCGACGAATGTTGGCGGCCGACGGCGTGTTCTGCGCAAGCGCGTTCAGATAGACCAGGCCGCCGACTTCGTCGGCCTTGGCTGAAGACGACAGCGACTCGAAAACCGTGATCACATCGGCCGGACGGGACTGATCGATCAGGCGTCCGATGTGCTGAAAGATCAGCCGGTGGTCGTGGCGATAGAAATCCTCACCGCTCAGGTAATCGGAAATCTTTTCCCATGCGGCGTTGTCGAGCAGGAGCCCACCCAGCACCGACTGCTCGGCCTCGATGGAATGCGGCGGCACGCGCAGCGACGCGAGTTCGCGATCGAGGCTTTCGCCCGCGCGATCGGACTTGTGAGCGGACTGCAAATCGGGCCGCAGAGGGATCGGCGTGTTCATCGAGTCAATGGTAGATACGCAGTGGTGTACGCCGCAGCGGCGATCGAAGGTCTACGCAAGCGACGTACGCGAGGATGTACGCGGCAGTTTGGCCGCCGCGACGCATGCGTCAGGAATATGGCGGTTCACTATAGTTCAGCCGGCCCGTTCGGGCTGTGGGCAAAGCTGTGGAAATGCCTGTGTGTTTTCGGTGCAATGAAGCTCAGTAACTTCATCGACGCTTCCAAACAAAAGGCCGGGCGAGCCCGGCCTTCGTCGACATCGAGAATGCGCAGTCAGCGCACATCCTCAGCGCCTCACCTCACGCGTGTTCGCCGAGGACCGACACCGTGATATCGCTCAGGACATCGGTGTGCAGGGAGATCGAAACGGAATGATCGCCGACCGTCTTCAACGGTCCGTTCGGCAAGCGTACTTGCGCCTTCTCGACCTTGAAGCCCTGCTTGTCCAACGCTTCGGCGATGTCGGCGTTGGTGACGGATCCGAACAGACGCCCATCGACCCCCGCCTTCGCGGGAATCTGCAGCGTCAGGCCCGAGAGCTTCTCACCCACGCCTTGCGCCGCAGAGAGTTTTTCGGCCGCGGCCTTTTCGAGATCCTCACGCTTATGTGCGAATTCGGCGATGTTGGCCTCGGTCGCGCGTCGCGCCATGCGTTGCGGGATCAGGAAGTTGCGTGCGAAGCCATCCTTCACGCGCACGACGTCACCGAGATTGCCCAGATTGTTGACTTTCTCGAGGAGAATGATTTGCATGGTCGCCTCAGCTGTGAAGGTCGGTGTACGGCAAGAGCGCGAGGAAACGCGCGCGCTTGATCGCACCATCGAGTTGGCGCTGGTAGTGCGCCTTGGTTCCCGTCAAGCGGGCCGGCATGATCTTGCCGTTCTCCTGGACGAAATCCTTCAGCAGTTCGACATCCTTGTAGTCGATCTGATCGACCTTGGCCGCCGTGAAGCGGCAGAATCGCTTGCGCTTGAACAGCGGGTTCTGCTGCTGGCGCTTCTTGAGATCCTTGCCTTTCCCTTTTCCTTTGCCGAAGCGTCGTGGTGAGGGCATGTCTATCCTTTAGGTCAATTGTTATTGATTCAATCTGAATCAATGTTCGCGTCGATATTCGCGTTGATATCTGCGTCGAAATCGACAATGTGAAAAACGGTCCGTTTACTTTTGCGGCTGCGATTCGCGAGAAAGCCGGTGAAGCGATAAGTCTCGTCGAGCCCGCAAGCCGCCAACCGGTGCGCCACGCTTTCGAAAGCCATCGCTGGCGCTTCGACCTCCACCTGCCGCAGTTGCCCGGCTTCGATCAACTCCGAGCGATGGTTCAGCACGCAGTCGATGAGCGGGATGCCTGAAGGCGTATAGCGGAGTACGTCGCGCTCGGTCAGCCTGGCAGTGAGTTCGAAACGGTTGATGGCAGTCGATGCAAACGGTCAAGCGAAGCGTGGAGCCGACGTCAGGCAGGTGTCGGAGTTTCCTCGGCAACCGGCGCGGGCTTCCTGGCCTCGTCGCGCGCACTGTCTCTCGACGCGTCCCTCGAACCTTCGCGCCCGCCATCTCTCGACGACTCTCGCGTTCCCTCTTTCGAACCTTCCTTCATCATCGGCGACGGCGCGGTTTCGGCCTTCTTGGTCGTGACGATCAGGTGGCGGATGATCGCATCGTTGAACTTGAAGCCGTGCTCGAGTTCGTCGAGCGTTGCGCGATCGGCTTCGATGTTCATGCACACGTAGTGTGCCTTGGCGATCTTGTCGATCTGGTAGGCAAGTTGCCTGCGGCCCCAGTCTTCGACGCGATGGATGATTCCGGACTTGGCGGTCACCAACCCCTTGTAGCGCTGGATCATCGCGGGCACCTGCTCGCTCTGATCGGGATGGATGATCAATACGATCTCGTAGTGACGCATGAATACTCCTTGTGGACGTTGATGGCCGCCCGCGATGCGTGCGCGGTGCGGCAAGGAAATGAAGCCTGCGATGATAGCGGCGAATTGCCCCTCGCGTCAACCTGGGCCTTGCTATCGGCGAGGAGCAGCGTTCACGCGGCAAGGCGATCCGAGGTCGTCGAGCCTTTAGCTGCAGTTTTCGACAGGCGCTCGGCACGCATCACACCGCTCAGGACCGCTTTCATCGACGCGTGGACGATGTTGGCGTCGATGCCGACGCCGAACAGAGCCGGGCCACCGTCGACTCGCACCTCGAGGTAGGCGGCCGCACGCGCCTGCGCACCGCCGCTGATGGCGTGCTCGTGGTAGTCGAGCACTTCGACTTCGCGACCGGTGGTGCTGCGCAGGCCGCTGACAAAAGCGTCCAGCGGTCCATTGCCCTCGCCGACGACGCCCACGCGACCATGCGCGTCCACCACATCGGCCTTGACCCGCACCCGACCGCCGTCGGTATCTTCGATGTGTGCGTGCTCGATATGCGCGCAGTCCTCACCGACGCCATACTCGTTCTGGAAGATCGCCCACAGGTCGGCGGCCGACAATTCCTTCCCTTGATCGTCCATCACCGCCTGCACCGCCCGGCTGAACTCGATCTGCAGACGGCGCGGCAATTCGAGGTGATAGGCGGTCTCGAGCAGGTAGGAAATGCCACCCTTGCCAGACTGGCTGTTGACGCGGATCACTGCTTCGTAGCTGCGTCCCAGATCCATCGGATCGATCGGCAAGTAAGGCATGTCCCAAATCTCGCCGTCGCGCCTGGCCGCGAACGCCTTCTTGATCGCATCCTGATGCGAACCCGAGAACGAGGTGTAGACGAGGTCGCCGACGTATGGATGACGTGGATGCACGGGCA
>JBBQCA010000013.1:0-29021 GCA_038318315.1 Burkholderiales bacterium
GGGCAGCGTCATCGGTATCGAACGCGGGGTCGATGTCAGTGGCCGCCTGGCGATCGAAGTCGACGGTGAGCGGCAGCTATTCATTGCCGGCGACCTGACGCTGCGAGCCCCGGCCGCGGCCTGATGTCGCGGACCTTCAGCATGCGCGTCCTGTTGATCGACATCGGCAATTCGCGCGTCAAATGGCGCATCGTCGATCCGCGTCTCGATTGGCCGCGGGGCGATGATCCCGACCATGCGAACAGTTCGAGTGCGCCTTCCCTGCATGACTCCGGATCGTCGGCTCTCGTCGAACTGCCGCTGCTCGCGCAGCGCTTCGACGCGATCCGCGAACCCGCGCTCGATACGGTCCATCTGAGCAACGTCGCCGGAGTGGAAGCCGAAGACGCATTGCGTCGCGCGGTCAGCGCAGCGTGGGGCGATGTGCCGGTCCATGCGCTGATCCCCGAGGCCGTGCAGTGCGGGGTCGGCAATGGCTACCGCGACAAGGCGCAACTCGGCCCCGATCGATGGGCCGCGATGCTGGGAGCCCACGCGCTTCTGCCCGACCTGCATGTGCTGGTATGCAGTTTCGGAACCGCGACGACCATCGACCTGCTGTTGAGCGAAGTCGATGCGGCCGCGCGCGGGGCAACGCGGTCGTCGTTCCAGGGCGGCCTGATCCTTCCGGGATTCGAAGCGATGCGGCGTTCCCTGGCACGGGACACCGCGCGACTGCCCCTGGCGCAAGGCGAGGTTGTCGACTTCGCTGTCGCCACCGATGCCGCGATCGCAAGCGGCATCGTCGCCGCGCAAACCGGCGCCGTCATCCGCGCTCTGCACGATGCGCGCGTGCGAGCCGCTGACAGCGATCGAAAGTACGGCGCCGTGCGCCCGGTCGCGTGCGTACTCGCGGGCGGCGGCGCGAACGCCATGGCCGGATACTTGTCCGACGTGGCCGCACCGATGCACATCGTCCCCGACCTCGTTCTTCGCGGTCTTCATGCCATCGCCCGCGAGTCGAGCCGGAACGACGATGCGGTCCACGCCCACCCTTCCACGCTCGTTCGCGAGCATCGCTGATCATGCGCTCGCTATTTCTCGTCCTGCTGCTCGCCAACCTCATGTTCTTCGCGATCCAGTTGAACCTGTTCGGCGATCTGGTTCACGAGTCGCACGGCGCTTCGCTTCCCGAGCCGCTCAATGCGGAACGTCTGCGCATCGTTCGCGACACATCGGCCAACGTCTCGCTGCCGACGCATACTTCGCCGACATCCGCGACACGGGCGACCGGTCCGCTTCCGTGAGTCTTCCCGAGTCTTCGTGGATCGCGCGCCGCTTCAGTTCGCCAGCGGCATGAAGAAACGGTAGCTTCTCTGGTCGCCCTCCGCCCATTGTTCGGGCAGCGTGAAGCGCACGAAGTGCGCAGTGGTGCGCGAATGATCGGAGGCTCCGCGCCATCCGCGCGCCGCAGCGCGATAGCAACGCCCGATCAGTTCGGTCGGATTGCAAACGAAATCGAAGCGCGCATAGCGGCCGCCCGGCAAGGTCTGCATGCCGAGCGCCTGCTCACGATCGGGTGGCAAACGATCCGCGTCGAGACCTACGTCGATACGAAAATTGCCGCCGTTGACGATGCCGTAGAAATCGGTGGTCGCCGCAACGAACTCGATGGGCGGCGTCGACTCCGGATCCGAAGACCGGTCGGCATCGAAGCTCGAAGGGCTCGCATCGCGGGCGCCGTGCACAGTCGTGGTCGTCGTCGAGGGCGGCTCGACGATCGCGACGATCGCGCTCACCGCCTCTCGCACCGCAGGCTGCGCGCCATGCCCGTGACCCGCAGCCTGCACGAACGCCAACCGCTGTGGCGCGAGCTCGCCGATCCACGCGGGTCTCATCGTCGCCTCCGCGACCTCCGCGGGAGGCGCGTCCTGCTTCGGCGCGCTACCGTTGACACCGCCGCTGAGCCGTTTGTGGCTGCGGTAGCGCGTCGGCGATTCACCGGCGAAACCGGAGAACGCGTGCGAGAAGGCCGACACCGTCTTGTAGCCCGACGCGAGCGCGACCTCGCGCACCGGCCTCGTGCCGTAGGTCAACTCGAAAGCTGCACGTTCCAGCCGAAGGCGTTTGATGTGTTGATGCAGGCTCTCGCCGAAGTAGGCGCCGAACTTACGATGAAAGTGAAACGGTGAAAGGCCTACCCGCTTCGCCAGACTCGATAACGGCAACTCCTTCTCGAGATTCTGATCGATATAAGCCGACAAACTGAGCAGGTGCGATTGCACGACCATGAAGCATTTCCTTCTCCCCCCTCCTGAAACGAACTGTCTCTATCGGATTTCGTTCGTGTACGACGATGCTCGGACGTTGCCGAGTACATGGATGTCCGGTGCCCCGTCGGGGTCCGCGACGCTTGAGTTCTCTAATGCCGCTACGACGACCCGGATCCAGCTAATCGCGGCATCGCCGGCTGAGCCGTGAGGATGTCGCCGGTTTGACGCGATCCAGGACTGATCGGTTCAGACGAATTGGGCGCAAAAAGTTCGCTCGCGTCATGCCTTTCTTTTCGGCGCGCGAATTTTCCTCCGCGCGCCGCCACCGGTTGCTCTTCGAGCGGGATGTAGAGCGCGAACGTGAGCTGCGGTTTGAGTTGCGGGCCTGGCGTTGCGTCGGGCTTCGACGCCGCATCGTCGTCGGGCCGTCCGAAGCGCATATAGACGCGGCCGGGCCGCGGACACTCTCCTGTGATCGCGAGCCAGTGGTCGAAGCCGCGGCGCCACGCGCGGTATATCGACGCGATCGAACCGTGGCCCTCGAGGACCGCATGGCGACCGGCATCGAGCTTGATGGTCGTCCTGGGCGCATAGGCAGGCGCACCGCGCCTCTTGTCGTTTGCCGCCTGCCGCCAGTCGTCGATGTGCACGCCCACGCAACTCATCGGCGTCGATCGTTCCGCCAGCGCACGGTCGCATCGCGATCGGACGAAGAGATTGGGCAGCAGTTCGACGCCATAAAAATCACTGCTCCCCCACGTGGACGCTCGCAACGCCGCGCGACCCGCGGGCCCCATCGCATCGCCCGCGCGGGTGACCGGGTCGAACAGCGCGATCTCGTGCGCGGGCTCTTCCCGGATCGCAATCGAGAATCGGCCGAGCGATGCGACGCCGGCCTCGATCCGACGCGCGGCCGGCCGTGCACGCAGGGCGCGGTTGCGGAATTCGCGTGGTGACAGGCTCGCATACGCGGAGAATGCGTGCGAGAACGACGACAGGCTCTTGTAGCCGGATGCAAACGCGATTGTCTTGATGCTTCTCTTGCTCGATCGCGGAACCGGGTAGCTGAGCTCGAAGGCCGCGCGTTCCATGCGCATGCGCGTCACGAATTCGTGCAGGGTTTCTCCCCGCCACGCCTTGAAGACGCGGTGAAAACGAAAGCGCGACAAGCCGACGGTTCTCGCCAGGAAAAGCAGCGAGAGGTCGGCATCGAGATTGTCCTGAATGTAGATGCAGGCGTTGAAAAGATCGATGACGTCGATCATCGGAGACTCCTCATCGATGAATGATTTGCCGCCGAGGCGGCCCAGCCGTACCAGGCCTATGCAGCCCGCAGTTTAAAGCGCGCCGACATGCGGCCGGTGGCGAGGCCCCGCGCATTGCGCGTTACCGGGCCGCGCCAGCGCGCGAGAGTTTCCGGCACGCCGTTGGGCGCGTCGCTCGAGCCCTTGACCATGCCGCTGAACAGGCCGAGTTGCCGCAGCGTTTCGATGACCGCGCAGTACAGCGCGTCGCGATTGCCATCGGCGATCTTGATCGCGATGCCGATGCCCGCCGTTCGGATGCCGATCGCCTGCGCCCCGTCGGCGCCGATCTTGGTGACCCAGTCGCCCGGTGCGAATGACATCAACGCCTGATCGCTGCGCGCCGTGCCCGACACGAGGTCGGGGTGGCCGGTCATCGCATCGAACACCACGCCGAGCGCGTCGCGCATCGTCTCGACTTCGCGCGCGGCCGACCTGCCTTGCGCGAGACGCGCATAGGCCAGCGCAAGTCGCGAGAGGGGCATCGCATAGTTGGGCGCCGAACAACCGTCGGTGCCGGTCGCAAGCGCGCTCTCGGCCAGCCCGGTGATGGTCGCGACTGCCGATATGACGCCACGCTGAACCGGGGAAATCGGGTCGAGATAATCCTCGACCGGCTCCCCATGCAATCGGCACGACGCGAGAAAGCCCGCGTGCTTGCCCGAGCAGTTGTGCTGGACCGCGGTGAATCGCGCGCCTTCAGGCGGCGCACGATCGAGAGCCGCGTACCAGCCCGGCGTGTGACAGCCGCACTGCAGTTGCGACTCGGCGTTGCCCGAGGTCTCGAGCATGCGGGCCACGACATCGATGTGCATGCCTTCGCCCGAATGACTGGCGCACATCAGCGCGACTTCGCGCGAGCCCCAGCCGAAATGTGCGTGCCCGCCTTCGCGAACGAAGGGCAAGGCCTGGAGCGGCTTCAAGGTCGAGCGCGTGAACGTCAAATAGTCGGGATCGCCCACGAAGTGCATGAGCTCACCGTCGGAGGAAACGACGGCGATCGAACCGTGATGAACGTTCTCGACGCCACCGCTGATCGCACGCGACGCGTGGTCCGCGCCCGCTTGCCCGCGCATCGACTCACGCGTCGACTCAAACTCGGACGCGACCTCGCGCCTGGTGATGACCAGCGGTTCCGCGTTCATCTTCAGGACGTCTTCGATTCGGCCGCGCGTATGCGTTGCAGCATCGCGCTGGTGGAGCGCACGTGCACGAAGGGAATCGCGACCGCGCTTCCCCCCCAGGTGTGCACCAGGCGCGACTCCGGGAGAGAGGCCATGTCGTAGTCGCCGCCCTTGACGATCACGTCGGGGCGGATCGCTTCGATCAGCGCGTAGGGAGTGTCCTCGTCGAAGCGCGCGACCAGATCGACCGCTTCGAGCGCAGCGATCACGGCGATGCGATCGTCTTCGACATTGATCGGCCTGTCTTCGCCCTTGCCGAGACGCTTGACCGACGCATCGCCGTTGACGCCCACCACCAGCGAGGCGCCGAGCGCACGGGCCTGTGCAAGCACCGTCACATGGCCGCGATGCAGAACGTCGAAGACGCCGTTGGTGAAGATCAGCGGGCGCGGGAGCGCCGCGATGCGCGCGCGCAGATCGTCGCTGCCGACGATCTTGCGGATGAAGGGAAGCGTCAGGTCTGTAGTCATCGAGCGGCGGCGAAGCTGACTGGCAGCCTCACACGACCCGGTCAAGCCGCGTTGCCGGCCGGGCGCTCGCCGTTGGCAGACGAAGGGAAGGCTTGCGCGGCCACGCCTGCGACACTCGCCGCACTCGCCGCGGCCGCAGCGGCGGCGGCGGCGACGCGCGCGGTCACTTCCTTGCGATAGCGATTGAGGTCCTGCACCGAATTGAAAGTGCGCTCGAACAGCAGCGAAAGGTTGTGGAGAATCCGGTCCACCACCTTGGTCTCCCATTCCTTGTCGAAACGGATCTGCGTATCGAGCCAGTGCTCGAGCCAGTCGGGATCGGGCAGGCGCGACTGCACCGTGTCGTTCGGAAACAGCGCCTCGTTGACGTGCAGGCTGGTCGGATGCAAGGGCTTGTCGGTACGACGCGCCGAGGCCATCAGCACGCCGATCTTCGCGAAGGCCGCGCGCGCGGTATCGCCCAGATCGACCAACGCCTTCTTCATGTAGCGCAGATAGGCGCCGCCATGGCGCGCTTCGTCCTGCGAGATCAGCTTGTAGATGTGCTTGATGACGGGCTCGGTGTGCCACTCGGACGCGCGCCGATACCAGTGGTTCAGGCGAATCTCGCCGCAGAAATGCAGCATCAGCGTTTCCATCGCCGGCGCGGGGTCGAACTGGAAACGCACCGCGTGCAACTCGGCTTCGGTGGGCACGAGCGCGGGCCGAAAGCGACGCAGGTATTCCATCAGCACCAGCGCGTGCTTCTGCTCTTCGTAGAACCACACCGACATGAAGGCCGAGAAGTCGCTGTCGTGCTGGTTGTCGCGCAGGAACATCTCGGTCGCGGGCAACGCGGACCACTCGGTGATGGCGTTCATCTTCACCGTCTGCGCCTGCTCGTCGGTGAGCTTGGCCGCCTCGAACTCGTCCCATGGCACGTCCTTCGACATTTGCCAACGGACGGCTTCGAGCGATTTGAACAATTCCGGATAGATCATGATGGGAAACTCGAGTGGCTTATTGGGCCACTACAACCTCATCGGTTCTAATAAAGCGACGTGAACGAACGATCGCGTCGAACGAGGCACGAACCATGCGCGAACGATGTATCCGGGCATGACTTGCGTCGGCACCGAGTCGCGAGTATGTCACCTTCTTCGGCAAGTTTGCGCCATCGAGCCCGTTCCGGGCGCTTCATTGCGTCGCATGCTCGAGCGTGAACTGGACGACATCGGTATTGCGATAGCGAAATGCAGCCGCGCAATACGCAAGATAGAAACTCCAGGTCCGGATGAAGGCCGTGTCGAAACCGCCATTGCGCACCGCGCGCTCGTGATCGATAAAGCGGACGAACCACGCGGCCAGGGTTCGCGCGTAGTCATGCCCGAACGCATGTTCCTCGACGATGCGAAGACCCGCAGCCTGCGCGGCTTTGCGAAAGGCCGATGGCGACGGCAGCATGCCGCCCGGAAAAATGTATTGCTGGATGAAGTCGCTGCTCCTGCGGTAATCCGGGAAGAGATGCTCGGCGATGGTGATGGTCTGGATCGCCGCGCGGCCTCCGGGCTTGAGCAGGCGCTTGATGCACTCGAAATAGCTTGCCCAGTAGGTCTCGCCCACCGCCTCGAACATCTCGATCGATGCGATCGCGTCGTAGCTGCCCTCCACATCGCGATAGTCGCAAAGCTTGAGCGTGACGCGATCGTCGAGATGCTGCTTGCGTATCCTTTCTTCCGCGAGGACGAGCTGCTCGTTCGAGAGCGTCAGTCCGGTCACCGACAAGTCGCGCTTTGCAGCGGTCTCGGCGAAGCCGCCCCAGCCGCAGCCGATCTCGAGGACGCGTGCGCCCGGTGCGACGCGCAGTTCGTCGAGTATGCGTTGGTACTTCGCAATCTGCGCCGCAGGCAATGCCTCGAAGTCGGTTCGCGCGCACGCGTCGGTCGCGTCGCGCGCGTCGCCGAAGAGTGCGCTCGAATACGTCATCGAGTCATCGAGCCAGAGCTTGTAGAAGTCGTTGCCGATGTCGTAGTGGGCGTGGATGTTCTTCTTGCTGCCGGTGCGCGTGTTCCGCCGCAACAGATGGCGAACGCGGTACAGGACGCGGCCCCACCACGAACCGTAGATGACGGCTTCGATCGCGTTTCGGTTGGCGACCATCACGTTCATCAGCGCGAGCAGATCGGGGGTGGCCCAGTCTCCCGCGATGTAGGTTTCGCCGAAGCCGATGTCGCCGCGCTTCAAGGCCGCATCGCAAACGTTCCAGTTGGAGAGCACCACTTCCGCATGCGGCGCACCCTGGCCGAAGCGTGCCGATTGCCCATCCGGAAAACGTACCGTCAGCGAGCCGACCGAAAGCTTTTGCAGCATCCTGATGATCAGCCGTGCGGAAGCCGGCATCGCCCAAGAGCCGTGGTCAGCGAAGGGTGCCGTCCCCTGACCCGGATCGAAAGGATAGCCGGGATTGACGCTGTCGCCCCCGTCGATGGAGGAGGTGGAACGCATCATCGGGAAACCTCGACGGTGGGGGGCGCGGGCTTTGAAAAGAAGGGTGTGCGCTTGATCCACAGGCGCACCGCCTGCCAGTGGATGCGCGCGATCACGCCGAAGGAAAACAGAGGGCTGCGCACGAAGGCGGACAGCAGTGCGCGATTGGAGACCGGCGCGAGCACGCCAGACAGGCTGGTCGAGATCAGTGGTCCTGCGGCGTGGGCATGCGCCTCGTCCCCCGTGTCATCGCCCGCGTCATCGCATGTGTCGTCGTACTCGATGCGGGCGACCGCGTGGTTGCGCGCACTCAGAAAGCGAAACCGATAGCGGCCCGATACCGAGCAGAACGGCGAGACGTGAAAAACCTTGGTCGCGGCGAGCTCTTCGCCGTCGACGATCGCGCGGCCGTCGCGATGGGCGAGCAGATAGCAATGACGCTCGCCGAAAGTGTTGTTGATCTCGCAGACGATCGCGCGCAGCGCGCCATCTGTGCGATGGCAGAACCAGAAGCTGACCGGCTTGAAGGCGTAGCCGAGCACGCGCGGAAAGGTGTGCAGCCAGATCTCGCCGCGTGCATCGGCGATGCCCTCGCTATCGAGGATGCGTGCGATCCACGCGAGCAGTCGTCCGCTACCTTGCGACGGGTCGGTGATGTTCGCGGCCGTGCCCGGGTCTCGCGGAACGCCGTGGTCCGCGTCGTGGAACGACATCAGGTTGAAGCGGTTGTGCGACAGCAGCCGCTGCCCCGCGAGCGAGGCATCGAGACGACGCATCGGCAAGCGCAGAAAATATGCGGGGTAACGAAACGCATGGATCGCAGGGCGATGGCGGAGATGCCGCACTTCGCCGAACGCGATCTGCGCGGGCGCGCCCACCGACGCGTCTGCGCACAAGTCTCTGTCGCGTGCGTCGAAGCTCGAACGATCAAGCGGCAAGGCGAGCTTCCGATGTCGCTGGGTGATCGCCGCGTTCACCGCGCGCGCGAATGGCTTCGGCCGCTTCGATGCCGGATTTCAATCCGTCTTCATGGAAGCCGTAACCCGTCCACGCGCCGCAATACCACACGTTGCCGCGTCCCTGGATGTCGGGCAGCCGGCGCTGCGCATTGATCGCGCATCCGTCGAAGACCGGGTGCGCGTAGTCGAACTCGTCGAGTATCGAGGACGGCGCGACCGGTCGCGTCGGATTGAGCGACACCATCACCGGGCGCTCGAAGGGAACCGGCTGCAGCTTGTTGATGAGGTAGTGCACGCAGACCGCACGGTCGTCTGGCGCCGACGAGCCGATGTCGCACTGGTAATTCCAGGCGGCCCATGCGCCGCGCCGCGTCGGCAACACGCTTGCGTCGGTGTGAAGGACCGCGCGATTCGGTTGATAGCGAACCGCCGACAGCAGGGTGCGCTCATCGCGCTCCGCGCCTTCGAGCAATGCGAGCGACTGGTCGCTGTGGCAGGCCAGCACCACGTGATCGTAGAGCGCGGTGGTGCGTTCGGCGGTACTGCGCCCACTCAGCACCGCGACCTTGCTCACACCATTCGAGCGCACGCGCGCAACGCGCATCGCAGGCTCGCCGATGCGCACGTCCGGCAGCGCGGCCAACAACCGCTCGACATAGGTGCGCGCGCCGCCCTTGACGGTGTGCCATTGCGGACGATCGGTCACCTGCAGCAGGCCGTGGTTCGCGCAGAAGCGCACGAAAGTCGAGAGCGGAAACTCGCGCATCTGCGCGGTCGAGCACGACCAGATCGCAGCCGCCATCGGCAACAGATACCAATCGCGGAACACGCGCGAATAACGATGCGCGTTGAGAAATTCGCCGAGCGTCCAGGTGTCGAGTGCTGGGGCTTCGCCTTGCGTTGCGTTCTGCGCGAGAGCCATCGTCTGGCGATTGAAACGCAGCAAGTCGGCCACCATGCGCAGGAAGTGCGGATCGAAAAGATTGCGGCGCTGGATGAAGACGCTGTTCAGATCGGTGCCGGCCCACTCGATCGCTCGCGTGCCGCGACCGGCGAGCCTGACCGAGAAGGTCATCTCCGATGCGGCCGTCTCCACCCCGAGTTCATCGAACAGCGCGACCAGACGCGGATAGGTCCGATGATTGAAAACGAGGAAGCCGGTATCGACCGGATAGCGAATTCCGTCGACCTCGGCATCGACGGTGCGTGTATGGCCGCCGGCGTAGTCGTTGGCTTCATACAGCGTGACGTTCGGCGGCGACGAATCGTGTCCGCCGCGACGCAGTTTCCATGCGCACGACAGTCCCGAAATGCCAGCGCCGATCACCGCGATGTCCACGTCGTCTCCGTCACGTTGATGGCCCGCCCTCGTGCTGCTTCGGTGAGCCTCAAACGCTATACGCACGGGCAAGACGATCGGTTTCCACGTGCTCGATCGC
Organism: Burkholderiales bacterium; assembly: GCA_038318315.1. Taxonomy (GTDB): domain Bacteria; phylum Pseudomonadota; class Gammaproteobacteria; order Burkholderiales; family Burkholderiaceae_D; genus CAHJXF01. The sequence goes on from JBBQCA010000013.1 coordinate 10,075, forward strand.
CCGAGACGGGTTGGTCGGCGATTCTTGCTGCGGGGCCGTTATACGGGAGCGGCTGCCGCAGGTTCAGGATGCGAGGAGGCGCTCGATCTCCGAGACGAAACGGCGATCCGTCGGCGAAACCACGCTGGCGAAGCTGTCCACCGGCTTGCCCGAGCGGTCGAGCAGGTATTTATGGAAGTTCCACTCGGGACGTTTGTTGGTCATGCGCGCGAGGTCCGCATAAAGCGGATTGACCTGCTTTCCGATCACCGACGATTTCGAGAACATCGGAAACTTGACGCCGTAGGTGTTGAAGCAGAAGTCGGCGATGTCCTTGTTGCTTCCCGGTTCCTGCTCGAAATCGTTCGAGGGAAAGCCGAGCACGACGAGTCCCCTGGATGCGTATTTCGCGTAGAGCGCTTCGAGGCCCTCGTACTGGCTGGTGTAGCCGCAGTAGCTCGCGGTGTTGACGACCAGCACGACCTTGCCGGTGTACTGGCAAAGCGATTGGTCCGATTCATCCTGCAATTTCTTGAAGGTCTTCTGCAGCAACGCCGGACACGAAGTCGGCGCGACCGCTGCGGACGCGGCCGTTTGCGGTACAGCGTTCTGCGCCCCTGCCGGACAGGCGACCGCCAACAGCCCCGTCGTTACCAGTGGCAAGAGCAAGCTTCGGAGGGGCAATCGAAAGGAGGTCGGGTACATAACGTGGTCCTCATCGCGTGACGGAAGGATTCTGACTCAGCTTTCGGGACCGTAGATGCGAACGACGGCCTGAACAGCCGGGCGAGTTTAACCGGGCTCGAGCGGGACTGCGGAAGTTCTCTGGCGCGTCGCCATCGGAGCTTCCAACGAACGGAAGAATCCGCGCACGCGCAGATTGGTGACGGACTTCGAGCGCTTCCCATGTAAGAACGGGAAGCGCTCGATCGTCAAGCGGCGCGGACCTTCGAAAACATCGATGAGCTGTGATCGTCGGGCCTCGCCGTCATGCAAAACAATCGCTCAGATGCGGCCCATCAGAAGGAGAACCAGAACGATCAGCACGACCACGCCGAGAACTCCGCTAGGCGCGTAGCCCCAACTACGGCTGTGGCCCCAGGTCGGCAATGCGCCGACCAGGATGAGAATCAGAATGATCAATACGATCAGGCTTACCGACATGGTGGTCTCCTCGATGGTTTTTCGTTAAGTCACAAATGCGTCTGCACACGTATCCACATGTGTTCGTGCAAAGTGCTTGAAATTGCCGCTTTGAATTGCACCCGCATCATCGCTGCCTTCATGGCACACGTAAACGGATGTCCGACGCAATTGCGATCTCGTCCGATGCGGAACTTCGCAATGCGCGCATCGCACACCTTGAACGATGCGCGAAAGCGACGCTACGGCACACCCAGCGGTGCGCTCAGACGGCCCGCGTATCGCTTTCGCCGAAACGCCAGCCGCGCTCTGCGCCCTGAAACCCGAGCACGACGAGCGCGAGAATGGACCCGAGCGGGCCCAGCAGTATCGCGAGCGCCAGCCAGCCGATCACGCTGCGATGCATGCGAGCGATCGTCATGCCGAGAAAAATGAAGTGTGCGCAATACGCGGCGCCGATCGTGAGGCCAAGCGCGATCGCGATCAGCACATTCTGATCTGCACCGGCGTAGCGCGACAGCGGAGGAATGAAACAGGCGATGGCAAGGAGCGCGACGACGAACCCGGTGATCGACACTTGATAGCTGCGTTCTGTGGGATGTTGATCGTGCATCGCTGTCTCCTCTTGCCTGATGTCACCAGTCGTTTCACGCGCCGCGGGTACCCGATACAGCCTTCATGCCTTACATCTGCTTGAAGAGATGCGTGTAGGTCCGGCTGACTTCGAGCTTCTGCGGATGTCCGTTGACCGTGACGATCTGGCGACCGCGGAAGTCGCGCGTGACGGTGGCGATCGATTGCGCATTCACGACGGTGGCGCGATGGATCTGCCAGAAGCGCTCGGGGTCGAGCTCGTCGATCAACTCCTTGATCGGTTTCTTGATCAGAGCTTCGAACTGCGCGGTTTGCACGCGCGTGTATTTCTCGTCCGACTGAAAGAACAGCACGTCATCGACCGGGATCAGCCGCAGGCTCTGCCCGACCGACGCCTGTATCCATTGCAGCCGAGACGGCCTTGCTGCCGAACTCGCCGATGTCTTCGACGGGTCGGCGGTTTCGTCGAGGCGGGTGGCGAGGCGCTCGAGCAGCGCCGCGACATCGCGGCCATCGACAGTCCGCACGCCGTCGGACTTCGGGGTCGCTTGTCCCTTGCCGACGCGTTGCTTGAGGCGTGTCACGGTCTTCGCGAGTCGCTCGCGATCTGCCGGCTTCAACACGTAGTCGATGGCGCCCTGCTCGAAGGCTTCGACGGCGTATTGATCGTAGGCCGTGATGAAGACGATCTGACAGGTGTTGTCTTCGCGGCCGATGATGCTGCGCGCGGCTTCGATGCCGGTCATGCCGGGCATGCGGATGTCGAGGAAAGCGAAGTCGGGCTCGTGCTCTTCGACCAGCGCGACCGCTTCACTGCCGTTCTTGGCCTCGGCCACGAATTGCAATTCGGGCCACGCTTCCGACAAGCGCGCGCGCAATTGCTCGCGCATCAGGCGCTCGTCGTCGGCGATGATCGCGGTGACGGCGGAGGTGAATGATTCAGTGTTGGGATCGGCCATGCGTTCCTGCCCGCGGTCAGACGGGTGCTCCGCCCGACGGGGGAGCGGATCGCGAGCGTCTGATCCAGCGCGCGAGTAGAACACAGGCCCCCACCAGCAGCAACACGGGGACCAGCAGCGGCGCGAGTCCGAAGACCAGCGCGAACGACACCGCAAGCGCCGCCAGCGCGAGCGCCAGCGGGACGATGATCGCGACACATGCCAGCAACGACACCAGCACGATGAATGCGACGAACAGTGCCAGCGCCGTGACGGCACCGATCGCGATCGCGATCATCGGACCTTCCAGCCGCTGGTCATCGATCGAAATCACGGCGCCATCGAGACCCCCGGTCCAATGAGCCGAGAGCGCGACGACCATGCCGATCAGCAGGATGATGAAGACACAGACAGCCGTTACCTTGAAGAAGCTTCGCATGGATGTTCCTCCCGAGGTCATGCGGTCGCGTTGCCGTTCTGGCGGCGCGATTGATAGGGCACCGAGATCTTGACGCGCGTGCCCACAGGTGCGCCGTCGATCAGATTGGCTTCGATGACGAGGCTGGCACGTTCGCCATACAGAAGCTTGAGCCGCTCGCGAATATTGGTCAGGCCCAAACCCGTACCCGACGTGCTTGCGCCGTCGGGCGAGAAGCCGAGGCCGGTGTCGGCAACGCTGACTTCCAGATCGCCGTGGACGATTTCCGCGCCGACCTCGAGACGGCCGCCTTCGGCCTTGGGTTCGAGCCCGTGCTGGATCGCGTTCTCTACTAACGACTGCAGCATCATCGGCGGGAAGTCGGCCGACCGCAGGCCGTTGGGCACCGCGAAAGAAACCTGCAGGCGTTCTTCCATCCTCACCTTGAGGATCTCGAGATAGGCGCGCACCAGATCGACCTCGCGTCCGAGGTCGGTCGCGTTCTCGCGCATCTGAGGCAGCGCGGCGCGCAGATACTGGATCAGGTTCCTCTGCATCGTCGAGGCGCGCGGCGGGTCGGTCTCGATCAGGTGCTCGATCGAGGCGAGCGTGTTGAACAGGAAGTGCGGCTCGACCTGCGCCTGCATCATCTGCATCTTCGCTTCGCTGACCTGGCGCTTCAAGCTTTCGCGCTCGGCCACTTCGGCGGCCGATTGCACGGCAACGGCCGCGCGACGCTTGGTGTTCGAGGTGGACTTCAGGACGATGAAATAGACGAACATCAGGACCAGCAGGACCTTCACGAACTCCCACAGCACATAGCCGGGGCGCGGCGACGCGCGGCGCGTGGCCGCGTGGATCTCGTCGCTGATGGCGCTCTGCACTTCGTCCTTGGCGTCTTCGACCGCGGCCTTGACCTGCAGGCTCATGTCGTCGGCGATGCGCTTGCGAATCCGGTCGGCCTCGGCGCGCGAAACCTTTCCGGAGTCGACCGCTTGCGTTGCATCCGCGATCGCCTGCTTGCTGTCAGCCGCGGATTCTTCCACGACCGCGTTGTCGCTCTTGCTCGCGGCCTCGGCGTCGACCTTCGCGCGCTCGGCGGCCTCGGCATCACGCCGGGCTTCTTCGCCTATTAGAACGCGCACGCCATTGCGATCGATGATGATGCGTTTGCCATTCTTCTCGATCACGATGCCGCGTTCCGAGAGCGTCAAGGGTTCTGCTGACTTGCCGCTCGCGGTAGGAGGCTTGAGTGCACCGGGTGCTTCAGGAGGCGCAGGCGGATTGGGAATCGGCACGTCGACCGGCCGCGTAGGCTTGCCGCCGACCGATGGCTGGATATGGACATTCTTGCCATCCGAATGGATCACGATATCGACCGGCTTCCCGAGGTCCGCTGCATCGATCGTGACCGACGAGCGGTTGAGACCGGTGATGTCACCCAGGATATTTGCACCGACGATGATGACGAAGCCGATCAGCGCCATGCGCCGCCAGGAAATCGTGGTGACCCAATTCGCAGCCGCCGCGTTGAAGCTGCGCAACCGACGCCCGAAACGTCCCAGATGCACGGTCGCGTCGTTGGCGAACACGCCGAGATCCTCGACCCAGCGTCGCTGTCGTTGAGGTCCCTCGGCGTCGGGACGATCGGGAGTTGGATTCATGAATCGGTGCGGGAAAGGGATCCGGGCTTGGTACGGCCCGAGGAGCGCGTCGGCATTTCGTGGAGAACCGACGCAAGCTTAGGGGCCTGCGCCGCTGCGCGCATCGGCGGGGCGATACGCGGCGCGATCCTCGGCATGAAGTGCAAGACGCGGGGACGAGCAGCGCGCCGGACGCACGCCTCAGCGGGCGGCGCGTGTCTTCTTGGCGGCAGCGCGGCGCCGGGCAACGGGCTTCGGGGCGGGCGGCGCCACGGACCGTGAGGCGCGCTTCGAAGCAGGTTTCGCGACGGATTTTCCTGAAGCGGTCTTCATCGCTTCGGTTCCGGTCGGCGCAGCGCGGCCCTCGTGCGGGCGGGAGATCTCGGAACTCGCGAGCGCGGCCTTTGCCACTTTTGCGAACTGGTCCTGCATGTAGCCCAGCCAGTTGTTGGCCGTCAGGCCCGCAAGCGGCGATGGCATCGGCGCCGCAGGTGGCGAGGCCGGGGAGCGCGTCGATTTGCGTACAGTCTTCGCAGTCGCACCGGGGTCGCGCTCGATCGCTTCGCTCGTATCCGCAGCGGGTCGATCTTCAGTCGAAATCTGCGACTCGGTCTCGGCAGCCGCGTCGGGTTCGGCTTCCTCCGGCACTCGTCGCATGTGCTCGGCCTCTGCGCTTCTCGCATTTTCGGCCGCTTGCGCGACCGGCCATCCGGGAGGGAGCCCACTGGGCGTGAGCGGCGCGGTCGATGCGGCCCTGGGGGCTTGCGGCGTGTCGGTCACCGCGCCCAGCGATCGTATCGCCGCGATCGTGTGGCGCTGGACTTCGAGACCCTGAATCGTCGCCCGCAGCAGGTTGAGATTCACTTCGAGCCACGACTCCGCCGCCTTCAGATCGGAGATCCGCTTGTCCAGCTCGTCGAGGTCGAGAGTGGGCAAGAGAAAGCCCGGCACCGCGGTGTTTCCGGGCACGTTACCCCAGAGCTTTTTGATGAAATCGACGCCACCCGCGAGACCCTGCGCGAACGGCTGGCCGAAGGCCGGCAAGGAGGGAGAAGACGCGGGCGGTGCAGCCGCGCCGCCAAACAATGAAGAGGCGAACGCGCCCGGGTCTGGCCATGAGGGCTTGGCTGGATTGCTCATATCGTCTCCTGAGGTGGCGAGGCTATGATGGGGCGGGCTCTGCGAGTATGACAGGGCGTTGCATGCAAAGTACGATCGGCGGCGCGCGATCCTCGCCACCTTTGCCGGGCGTATGCGCTCCTCGACTCGTTTGAACATCACAACGCTTCATGTCCGTCGCGCTCGCACCCATGTCATCGGCACCTCGGATCGGGGAAAGGCGTCCCTGGCATTGGCTCGCGATCGTTGCGCTCTCCTTGCTGATTCACGTCATCGCTCTCGACGCGCTTCCTCGGTGGACGCTCGAGACCGCCGAGCAGGATGCGAACAACCAGCCTCTGCGCGCGATCATCCTGCCTCCCGCTTTCTCACCACCACGCGCGCCCGAATCGACCGAGACACCAGCCCCAGTGCCGACGCCGAGCGCGCGGCAGCCCGCACGCGCACAGCCGCGAACGCCGCGGCTGGCGCGACTTCCGGAGTTCGTGCCGCAATCGCTGGACGACACGATTCCGAATGTCGATGTGTCGTCGAACCGAGGCGCATCGACGTCCCCGCGCAAACCCGCTTCGTCGATTCCCGGCGACGCGCCAGTCGTTCAAGCAGCGGCCGCAGACGCCGCCGATCAGCCTGTCCCGCCATCTCAACCCGACGCACTCCCGCCCGCGTCCGCACGCCTCGACTACCAGGTCGTCGCGGTCGAGCGCAAGAACGCCAACCCTGTTTCCTATTACGGCGTGGGCGCTATTTCCTGGACCAGCAGCGACGGGCGCTATCAGACCGACCTGAAAGCGGCCGTCGATTTCCTGTTGTTCAAGGTCAACGTGCTGGTATCGCACAGCGAAGGCGCCGTGACGGCCGCAGGACTTGCGCCCGACCGCTACACGGAGACGCCGCGCAAACGCTCGACCGTCGCAACCAGCTTCAATCGCGACGCGCGTCAGTCGATCAGCTTCTCGTCATCGCCCGCCGCCGTGCCGCTGATGCCGGGCGCGCAGGATCGCCTGTCGGTGCTGTTCCAGATCGGAGCGTTGCTGCGCGCGAATCCCAACCTTGCCACGATGGGAGGCCACATCGACATCCCAGTCGCGGGCGTGCGCGGCGAAGTCGAGACCTGGGTCTTCGAGACCCAGGGCGTCGAGACCATAGCCGCCGGGCCCGGCCCGCTCTCGACCGCGCACTTGCGCCGCGCGGCGAAGCCCGGCTCGAACGACAAGACCATCGACATCTGGATCGCGCACGGCGACGGCGGCTATCCCGCGCGCGTGCTCTATACCGAACCCAACGGCAGCACCATCGAGATGACGCTCGAGAAGATCGAGGCGGCCGGCTGAACGCTTCGATTCGCGCCTCGATGCTTACGCCACGCGCGCGCGACTGATCTCCTGAACCGGCGCCTTGAAGGCCGAGATCAGCTGCTCGCGGGTCGCCGCGGCCTTGACCATGTTGGCTTCCTTGACGTGGCCGTAGCCGCGAATCTCTTCGGGCACGCTGGCGACCGCGACTGCCGCAGCGAGATTGGTCATGTCGAGCTTGGCCAGCATCATCGCGAGCGTCGATTCGTACTCGACGATCAAGGCACGTTCGGCCCTGCGCTCCTCGGTGCGACCGAACACATCGAGGGCCGTGCCACGCAAGCCCTTCATCTTCGCGAGCAGGTTGAAGCCCTTCATCATCCACGGGCCGAACTGCTTCTTGATCAGATGCCCCTTGTCGTCGCGCTTGGAGAACAGCGGCGGCGCGAGGTGGAACTTGAGCGTGATCGGACCGTGCTTCTCGTCGGCTTCGAACTGCGCGTTGACCTTGTCCATGAAGGACGTGTCGGTGTAGAGGCGCGCGACCTCGTATTCGTCCTTGTAGGCGAGCAGCTTGAAGTAATAGCGCGCGGCCGCGCTCGTCAACGGCAGCTCGGGTTTCGATGAGCCACTCGCGAGCCGCGTCTCCACGTCGCGCACCTTGTCGACCAGCGATTTGTAGCGAGCCGCATACGCCTCGTTCTGGTAGCCGATCAGGAAATCGGCGCGTCGCGCGATCATTTCATCGAGACTGCCGGAGAGCTTCTTCGAGCCGTCGCGCTTGAGCTCGACGACCTCGGCCGGGAAGGCGACGCGTTCGACGGCTTCACGATCGTGTGCCGCGCGACGCCCCCACAGGAAGGCCTTCTTGTTGTTGTCGACCTGCACCGCATTGAGTTCGATCGCGCGATCGAGCGCTTCATGCGAGAGCGGGATCCAGCCCTTCTGCCACGCATAGCCGAGCATGAAGGGGTTGGTGTAGAGCGCATCGCCGAGCAGCGCGACCGTCAGGCGATTGGCGTCGATGAAGTTGCAGTGGTCTTCATTGCCGCTGCGATCGGAACCCACCGCAGCGCGGATCTCACCCGCGAGATCCGAGCCGGGAAATTTCCAGTCGGGATTGCGCACGAACTCAGCCGTGGGAATGTCGGCGGTATTGACGATGGCGCGCGTCTTGCCGGCCTGCATCTTCGAGATCGCTTCGGTGTTGCCGGTCACGATGATGTCGCAGCCGAGCACGAGATCCGCTTCGCCGGTCGCGATACGCGTGGCCTGCAGCCTCTCGGGCGTCGCCGCGATCTGCACGTGCGATGCCACCTCGCCGCCCTTCTGTGCGAGTCCCGCCATGTCGAGCACCGAAACGCCCTTGCCTTCGAGGTGTCCCGCCATGCCGAGCAACTGGCCGATGGTCACGACGCCGGTGCCGCCCACGCCCATCACGAGGATGCCGTAAGGCGCGTCGACTTGCGCAATCGCGGGCTGCGGCAAGTCGAACAGGCGATCGGCTTCTGCGCCCGCCGCACTGCCGCCCTTGCCCTTCTTCACGCGACCGCCTTCGACCGTGACGAAGCTCGGGCAGAAGCCCTTCACGCACGAGTAGTCCTTGTTGCACGACGACTGGTTGATCACGCGCTTGCGACCGAACTCGGTCTCGAGCGGCTCGACCGACAGGCAGTTCGATTGCACCGAGCAGTCGCCGCAGCCTTCGCAGACCAGGTCGTTGATGAACACGCGCCTGGCGGGATCCGGAAAGAGCAGCTTGCCGTCGACGACTTTTTTCCGGCGCCGACGCTTCTCGCTCGCGCAGGTCTGGTCGTAGATCAGGATCGACACGCCTTCGACTTCACGCAGTTCGCGTTGCAGCTTGTCGAGCTCGTCGCGGTGGTGGACCGAGACGCCGTGCGCGAGATGATTGTCGTGCATGGGGCCAAGCGACTTCGACTTCTTGCCGGTGGCGATCGCGGCCGATCCTTCTTCGTTCTGGATGATGCGGTTCGGGTCCCAGTGGCCGTCGTACTTTTCCGGCTCATCGGTGACGACGATGATCTTCTTCGCGCCTTCGGCCGCCATCTGGCGCGTGATCTGCGGCACCGTCAGCGAGCCATCGGTGGCCTGTCCTCCGGTCATCGCGACCGCGTCGTTGAACAGGATCTTGTAGGTGATGTTGACCTTGGCGGCGATCGAGGCGCGGATCGCGAGGATGCCCGAATGGAAATAGGTACCGTCGCCCAGGTTCGCGAAGATGTGCTTCTCGTTGGTGAACGGCGCCTGGCCGATCCACGGCGTGCCTTCGCCGCCCATCTGCGTGAAGGTCTCGGTGCGACGGTCGGGCATCCACACGGTCATGTAGTGGCAGCCAATGCCCGCCACCGCACGCGAGCCTTCGGGCACGCGCGTCGAGGTGTTGTGCGGACAGCCCGAGCAGAAGAAGGGCTTGCGCTCCGTGATGACGCGCGGCTTGGCGAGCGCCTTCTCCTTCGCATCGATGATCGCGAGACGCGCATCGATGCGCGCGCGCACCTCGGCGGGCAACTCGAAGTTGGAAAAACGACTCGCGATCGCCTTCGCGATCGACGCCGGCGACAACTCGTACTTCGCAGGCAACAGCCAGTTGCCTTGCGGTATGGCCCACTCGCCGCCCTCCTTGTCGTCAAACTTCCCGAACACGCGCGGCCGCGCATGTTCGCTGAAGTTGTAGAGTTCTTCCTTCAATTGATATTCGATGATCTGGCGCTTCTCTTCGACGACCAGGATCTCCTGCAGGCCGGTGGCGAACTCGCGCACGTGATACGCGTCGAGCGGCCACACCACGCCGACCTTGAAGAGGCGGATGCCGAGTTGCGCGCATTCGGCTTCGCCCAGGCCCAGGTCCATCAGCGCCTGACGCGTATCGAGATAGGCCTTGCCGCTGGCCATGATGCCGAAGCGCGCATGCGGCGAATCCCACACCGTGTAGTTGAGCTTGTTGGCGCGTATGTAAGCGAGCGCGGCGTACCACTTGAAATCCATCAGCCGCGCTTCCTGCTCGAGCGGCGAATCGGGCCAGCGGATGTTGAGGCCGCCGGGGGGCAGCATGAAGTCCTCGGGCAGCACGATCTCGACGCGATCGGGATCGACGATCACCGAGGCCGAGGCCTCGACCACGTCGGTGACGACCTTGAAGCCTGTCCACAGTCCCGAGTAGCGGCTCATCGCGTAGGCATGCAAGCCGAGGTCGAGATACTCCTGCACGGTCGCGGGGAAGAACACCGGAATGCCGCAGGCTTTGAGGATGTGGTCGGACTGATGCGGCAGCGTCGATGACTTGGCCGAGTGATCGTCACCCGCGAGCACGAGCACGCCACCGTGCTTCGAAGTACCTGCGGCATTGGCGTGCTTGAAGACGTCGCCGCTTCGATCGACGCCAGGTCCCTTGCCGTACCACATCGAGAACACGCCGTCGTACTTCGCCTGCGGCGACATGTTGACCTGCTGCGAGCCCCAGACTGAAGTCGCCGCGATGTCTTCGTTCAGGCCCGGCTGGAACGCGATGTGATGCTGCTCGAGATGCTTCTTGGCTTTCCAGAGCGTCTGATCGACCGCGCCGAGCGGCGAGCCGCGATAGCCCGACACGAAGCCCGCGGTATTGAGCCCGGCGCGCATGTCGCGTTCGTGCTGAAGCATCAGCAGCCGGACCAGCGCCTGCGTGCCGTTCATGTAGGCGCGGCCCTTGGCCAGCGTGTATTTGTCGTCGAGCGTGACGCGGCCGAGCGCTTCGTGCAGTTCGGGCGTCAGGTGATGGGGCGAGACAGGCGCGTTCATGCGTAATCCTCAAAAATCGTGTTTTCGGGAAGCGCGAGATGCGGGTGGCATCTGCGGGGCGCCTTGCGTCTTGTGAACGCAAGGCGTGGTGATTCGCGATGCGAACCGGATGCCGAAGTTAGCAGAAAGGCCTTGCCGCTTCAATCAGAATGGCGTCATTCCCGTGCAGGCGGAAATCCATTTCATCGTACCGTCGACGTTTGAGTTCAGCAGCTGCCGAAGACAGTCCGCAGGGATAAAACGTTCGGCGTCTCTACTTCAAACGCTTGGCCCATGCTCGCGAGATGAATGCCACAAAGCGACAATTTCCGGAAAGCTCCCCTTAGCACGGTAGTACACGAAGTACCGGTTCGGGTGAGATAGAGCCGCCGCGTCTTTGGATCGCGCGCGTTCTCGACATTGCTGCCGATCCCGGGTTGCTCGACGAGCGCGTCGATCGCCGCTCGCAAATCAGCCTCTATCGCGCCGGGTGCTGCGCTCGCTCCACCACTCCGTTGCATGAAGGATATGACGCACTGCGCGCGGCTTGATGTGCGCGGTGAGAGCCACGTCAAGCTGGCTTCTTGAGCATGGCGAACAAAACTTCTGTGGAGATTCCTTCCTCTCGGTCTGCCTCATCCAAGGCTTCTTCGAGCTCCGACTGAAGGTGCGGCGGAAGAACGACGGTCTGCTGAGCGTCTTGTGCAAGTACCGTCACAATCGTACCTTCCGGCAGGGTCGCACCGGTGAGTACCACCTTGCCTTCCACGATGGTGCCGGTCACGAGTTGCATCGGGGGATGGTACTCCGCAGCGATGCGCTGCGGCAGTCAGGCACTCGGGACGTCAAACGAATTACGTAGTTAAGCCGCTCCGCCTTGCCGCGTCGGCTTGAAGGGGGGCCATATAGGAAGGGTTAGGTCTCGCCACCAACATTGACGCCTTGCCAATATTCGAGGGTTTGCGCACGGTTGTACCCCTCGCCTGTGAGTTTGACGCTGACCCTGCCCGGTTCTGGAAAGACTGCGACATCGTGAGCCTGGGGATTGCCGAGAACGAGATAGCGACAGGGCGCTGCAGTGGTGTTGTCCATCCAATGGCCGATGGCCTGACCTGCCGGGAAGCACACGTAGTGACCGGCAGCGAGCTCGAACGACTTGTCTCCGAGATGTAAGGTGAGACCGCCTTCGAGGATGAAGACGTGCTCTTCCTCCAGCAAGTGATAGTGGCTTTGATTGGCCTGTTTGCCGGGAGCGAGCACCTCCAAGGAAACGCTGATCTGCGTGCCTCCGCCGAACGAGCTGAGATGTTGGTAGCTGAGAGCGAACCGCTCACCCTTGGCGAAAGACTCCACGGTCACTGCCTCGACCCGAAACGGCTCGAACACGCCCTCGGCATTCTTCGAATTCGCGGCTTCGCTCAACTGCACCTCCCTTTGATTCGCATGACCGCCCGAGGTAAAGGGCAACCCGCCGACGCGCGGGATGACGGCGAGTGATCAGCCCCCCACGGGCCGATCGGCCATCGTCTTGAAGAAATTGTAGATGCCATCGCCACCCATGCCGCGCGCATCGGCGAGTTCGCCGGCTCGGGTCTGATAGACCACCTGATTGGTCGGCGTGACGACGACCACCGACGGGACGCCCTTCTTGATCGGCTCGCCATAGAGTTTCGCGAAGTCGAGGTTTTTGTCGAAGCGGCCGACATCGACCTTGACGACTTCGTAGCGCGAACGAACCAGGTCGGCGGTCTTGCCGCCCGCATGGAACTCGCGATCGAGCACGCGGCAGTCCGGGCACCAGTTCGCGCCGAACACCACCAGCACGCGCTTACCCGACTTCCGAGCCTTTGCGAGCGCGTTCTGCAGGTCGCGATGCGGGTCGGCTGATTCGTCGTAGGGCAGCGCGGGCTTTGCGGGTTGATCGGGCAAGGGCGCGATCGGCGCAATGGTCGGCCGCGCGGTGGCTCGCGACTCGGGCGCGGCCTGCGCACGCACATGCGATGCCGACAGCGTGACGATCACGGCGCACGCGGCGGACAAACCGAGCAGGACCCAGCGCGCGATGGCACGTCGCTTCTGCTCACGCTCCGCGTCACTCGGGCCTGGTTTGCGTCCGGCGTTCATTGCTTGCCTCCTTCGCCCGACAGCGACGTGCGCTGCGTTGGAGCACCCGCGTCGCCGCCCGACAACACCGTTCTGCCACCACTTCGATCTCCCGTACCTGCCCCATCGCGGGCATCAGCGAACCGACGACCATACCCAACAGACTCATGATGAGCCCCAGAAGTTGCGGCGGCAGCGGCGCATCGGGATTGGTGGTCTCCATGCCGATCCACGACACGAGGCCGAGCCCGATCGCGAGCATCGCGCCCTGCGTGTTCGCGCGCTTCCAGTAGAGCCCGAACACCAGCGGGACGAAGGCGACCACCAGCGTGATCTTGTAGGCGTTCTCGACCATGTTGTAGATCGGCAGGTTCGAACCCACCGAATACAGCGTCACCAGGATCGTGAAGCAGAACACCACGATGCGCATCGTCTTCAAGAGGTTCGCGTCGGTGACGTTCTTGAATGCGGGCTTGAGGATGTTCTCGGCGAAGGTGACCGATGGCGCGAGCAGGGTCGCCGAGGCGCAGCTCTTGATCGCCGACAGCAAGGCGCCGAAGAACATCACCTGTGCGAAGAACGGCGCATGGCTCAGGACGAGGTTGGGCAGGATCTGCTGCGCGGCGCGCTTCTGGTCGCTGGCCAGCAGCGGCTCGACCATCTGCGGATCGATCAGCGTGGCGGCATAGGCCAGGAACATCGGGATGAAGGCGAAACAGAAATACATCACGCCGCCCAGCACCGATGCCCGCCCCGCGGTCTTTTCATTCTTCGCGGACGCCACGCGCTGGAACACGTCCTGCTGCGGGACCGAGCCGAGCATCATCGTGAACAGCGCGCCGACGAAGCCCAGCATCCCGATGAAATTCCATCCCGGCCAGAAGTTGGTGAACTTGCCGGCATCGATCGCGTGTTGAACGACGTGGCCGACCCCGCCGGCCTGACTGCCGACTTCGGCGCCGATGTACAGCATGCCCACGACGATGATGATCATCTGGATGAAGTCGGTGATCGCCACCGCCCACATGCCGCCGTAGATGGTGTAGATCATCACGGTCGATGCGCCGATGATCTTGCCCAGCGTCTCGGAGATCGCGCCGCCCGACACGACGTTGAAGACCAATCCCAACGCAGAGATCTGCGCGCCCACCCAGCCGAGATACGAGATCACGATTGCCAGCGACGTGAGGACTTCGACGATGCGGCCGTACTTGTTGCGATAGAAGTCGCCGATCGTCAGCAGGTTCATGCGGTACAGCGGCCGCGCGAAGAACAAGCCGACGATGATCAGGCACAGCGATGCGCCGAAGGGATCGGCGACCACGCCGCCCAGGCCGTCCTTCAGGAACACGGCCGGAATGCCGAGCACGGTCTCGGAGCCGAACCAGGTCGCGAACACGGTTGCCGTGACCACGTAGAGCGGCAACGAGCGTCCCGCGTTGGCGTAGTCGCCCGAGTTGTGGACGTAGCGGGCCGCGTACAGGCCGATGGCCACCGAGATCACCCAATAGATGATGACGAACCAGAAAAGATTGTTCATGCGCCCGGGCCCATCGCTGCGAAGCAGGAAATTATAGAGATCGGTTCATGAAATCGGGCGCGACATTCACCACGGCAACCCGCCCCGGAACACGACGAGGGCAAGGACCGCGATGAGCGCGGCGAGCAGCACGCTGACGATGCCGAACCCGACCGCCAGTGCACGGTTGGTGCGCTGCTGCGCGACGGCCAATTCGGCCACTGCCTCCGCGAGCGGATGCCCGGCCTCATGCGACAGCACGCGATGCACGAGCCGCGGGATCTGCGGCACGAAGTTGGCGAACTGCGTGGCCTCCTTGGCGAGTCGATCGCGAAAGCCGCGCCATCCGAGCTGGTCCCTCATCCAGCGTTCGAGGAAGGGCTGCGCGGTTGCCCACAGGTCGAGGTCGGGATCGAGCTGTCGTCCCAGGCCCTCGATGTTGAGCAGCGTCTTCTGCAGCAGCACGAGTTGCGGCTGGATCTCTACGTTGAATCGGCGCGAGGTTTGGAAAAGCCGGAGCAGCACCTGACCGAGCGAGATGCGCGACAACGGCAGATCGAATATCGGTTCGCAGGTCGCGCGGATCGCCGATTCGAGTTCGTCTTCACGCGTGCCCTTGGGCACCCAGCCCGACTCGATGTGCAGGGTCGCGACGCGTTTGTAGTCGCGATGGAAGAACGCGAGGAAGTTCTGCGCGAGATAGTTCTTGTCGAAGTCGGTCAGCGTGCCGACGATGCCGAAGTCGATCGCGATGTAACGGTTGAAGTCGGTGCCCGAGTCGCCGACATAGATGTTGCCCGGATGCATGTCGGCATGGAAGAAACCGTGCCTGAACACCTGCGTGAAGAAGATCTCGACGCCGTCGCGCGAGAGCTTCTTCAAGTCGATGCCGGCCGCGCGCAGTTGATCGATGCGTCCGATCGGAATCCCCGAGACGCGCTCCATCACGATCACCGCGCTGCTGCAGTAGTCCCAGAACATCTCGGGGATATGCAGCAGCTTCGAGTCCGCGAAGTTGCGGCGTAGCTGGCTGCCGTTCGCTGCTTCGCGCATCAGGTCGAGCTCGTCGTGCAGGTACTTGTCGAACTCGGCGACCACCGCGCGCGGACGCAGGCGCTTGCCGTCGGCCGAGAAGCGCTCGACCATCGCGGCCAGTGTGCGCAACAAATCGAGATCGCGCTCGATCGCCTGCTGCATGTTCGGTCGCAGGACCTTCACCGCCACTTCGCGCTCGTGTCCTTCGGCGTCCGCGCGCAAGGTCGCGAAGTGGACCTGCGCGATCGAGGCCGATGCGATCGGCTCGCGATCGAACGACGCGAACAACTCGTCGGGATCCTTGCCGAGCGACAAGCGGATCTGCCGGATCGCGAGTTCGGGATCGAAAGGTGGAACGCGGTCCTGCAGCTTGGCGAGCTCGTCGGCCACATCGGGCGGCAGGAGGTCGCGCCGCGTCGAGAGCATCTGGCCGAACTTGACGAAGATCGGGCCGAGCGCTTCGAGCGCTTCGCGCAGCCGCACGCCCCGCGGCGTGGTGAAGTCGCGGCCCAGGCGCAGATGTCCGATGGTGCGCGAAAGCAGGGGGCTCGCAATGCCGCCGGCAGCGATCTCGTCGATCCCGAAGCGCCACATCACGCGGGCGATGATGAATAGGCGGACGACGCGCATCATCGCTGCAGAATGTTCAACAAGCGTTGCGGGACGCGCCGCGATTCGCGCTGTGATGCACGCTGCGAGACGCGACCCACGAGATGCGCGCGCAAGCTCATCGAGTCGAACTCGCGACGCCGTGCACGCTCACGCGCGCGGACCGGCGCGCAATGGCAGGCGATCGAGGCGCTTCTCGAGACGCGCGATGTCGTCGCGCAACTTGCGCACGCCGTCGGCCAGCAGTTGCACGGCGCGTGGCCGCACCAGTTGCGGATTTTCTTCGAGCAGGTATTCGGTGATGCCGCCCGCGACCTTCTCGTGGGTTCGCTTGATTTCATTGCCGGCCGAGCGCGCAGTCGCGACCACGCGATGCGCGGCGGCGTCGCCGACCAGCGTCGACAAGTCTTCCTCGACGTCCCAGCGCAGATGGCGCACGAGCATAGAAGCGGCATGCGCGAAATCGGCATCGCCTTCGAGCCGCATGTCGCGCATCAAGCCGTCGTTGCCGCGCCCTGGTTCGTCACCGCGCCCTCCACCAGTCAGGAAGCGCAAGATCGCCGACGACGGCAAGGTCACCGTGGTGTCGGGCGCTGCGCTCGCGCTTGCGCGCGCGACACTTCCATCGGGCGCCACCGAAAGCTTGATGGTGAACGGCTGCACGACCACATGCAGAGTCTTGTTCACGTGCGGCGCGAGTTGCGCGCGCGCCCACGGTTCGGCGCGAAGCAGGTGGTTGATCGCCGCCGGCAATGCGTCCAGCGGATTGGGAAAGAGCGGCAGCGGAGGGAGCGAGAATGCGGAAGTCATCGGTCTGAGGATAGCAAAGCCTTGAATGGCGCAGCGCGCCCACGCGTCGCAAAGCCGCTAGAGCTTTACGCCTTCGTGAAGCGCAACCACGCCGGCGGTCAGATTGAAGACCTGCACGCGACCGAATCCGGCCGTGCGCAGCATCTCTGCAAGCGTGGCCTGATCGGGATGCATGCGGATCGACTCGGCCAGATAGCGATAGCTGTCGGCATCGTCGGCGATGCGTTTGCCCAGCCACGGCAGGACCTTCAGCGAATAGGCATCGTAGAGCGGCGCAAGCGGCTTCCAGACCTTGGAGAATTCCAGCACCAGAAGTTTGCCGCCGGGGCGAAGCACGCGCCACATCTCGACCAGCGCGCGGTCCTTGTGCGTCATGTTGCGCAGGCCGAAGGCCACGGTCACGAGGTCGAAGTGGCGATCGGGAAAAGGCAGGTGCTCCGCGTCGGCGAGCGCGACCGGCAGCAGCAGGCCGGAGTCGATCATGCGGTCGCGGCCGACCGAGAGCATCGCCTCGTTGATGTCGGTCAGCCAGACTTCGCCAGTGGGTCCCGCGCGTTTCGCGATTGCGCGGGCAAGGTCGCCCGTGCCGCCTGCGATGTCGAGCACCTTCGCGCCGGGTCTGACCGAAGCGCGTCCTATCGTGAACGCTTTCCAGAGCCGGTGCATGCCGCCCGACATCACGTCGTTCATCACGTCGTACTTGCGCGCGACCGAGTCGAACACCTGCGCGACACGTTCGGCCTTTACGTCCTCGGGGACGGTTTCGAAACCGAAGTGGGTCTCGGCGGTCGGCGCCAGTTCATCCGTGGTGGACGGAAGCGACGCGTCTTCCGGTTCTGCCATGCGCTCGAAACTCATGCGATCGAGGCTTATGAATCGCGATCGCGTCGCGCTTCGACGCTCTTCATCGCCTGGCCGGACGACGACGCGGACGATGACGCGCACGAAGGCGCCGCAGCGCTCACACCGGGACGCGCGCCCGGCACATCCCGGCTTGCACCCGCGGCGGCCAGCCGTTGCAGGTATTCCGCCCAGAGCGCATCGTGATCGCGTCCGAGTTCGCGCAGATACGCCCAGGTGTAGATGCCGCTCTCGTGTCCGTCGGAGAACACCGGCTTGATCGCGTAGTGACCGATCGGCTCGATTGCGCTGACCGTCACGTCGCGCTTGCCGGTCTGGAGAACCTCCTGCCCCGGACCGTGGCCTCGTACTTCGGCCGAGGGTGAATGCACGCGCAGGAATTCGAACGCGAGGAAATAGCGCTCGGCCTCGCCGAACGCGACTTCGAGGCGTCTCGATTGTTGATGAACGATGATCTCGGTGGGCGGATCGACCGCGCTGCTGGAAGCCATAGGCTGGCGAGTTTAGCGCACCGAGAGTCTGCGCCGATGCGACCACGCGACGTTTCCGCGTGTCATGTTTACGTAATAGAATCGTCTTATTGTCGTCGCTTTGCCGCTGCTTTGTCCCGCAGTTTTGTCCCTCAGCTTGTCCCTTTGCGAGGTCATCGAATGCCCAGCACGATACTTGTCGTCGAGGACGAACCCGCGATCCAGGAATTGATCGCGGTCAACCTCACATTCGCAGGGCACAAGGTGCTTCGCGCCGCCGATGCGGATCAGGCGACGACGCTGGTTCGCGCCGAGTTGCCCGACCTGATCCTGCTCGACTGGATGCTGCCCGGCATGTCGGGCGTGCACTTCGCCAAGAAGTTGCGCGCCGACGAGCGCACGCGCGACGTGCCGATCATCATGCTGACGGCACGCTCGAACGAGACCGACAAGGTCGACGGACTCGAAGCCGGTGCCGACGACTACGTGACCAAGCCCTTCTCGCCGAAGGAGTTGATGGCGCGCATCAAGGCCGTGCTGCGCCGGCGCGCGCCCCAGTTGACCGACGACGTCGTCGATATCGGCGGCCTGCAACTCGATCCGGCGACCCATCGCCTGACCGGCGGGGCTC
>JBBQCA010000014.1:0-28186 GCA_038318315.1 Burkholderiales bacterium
CGTGAGCTCGGCATGCTCGATCACGCGCGACTGGATGAAGATCGTCGACCGCTCGGGATCGAGACCCGCGGCGAGCCAGTCGACGAGCATGTTCCAAGCGCTCGTGTCGATGATCTCGACCTCGTCGTAGGCGGTGGTCAACGCATGCCAGTCGGCCACGAAAAAGAAGCAGGGGTACTCGTACTGCAGACGGACCCAATTCTTGAGGACACCGTGATAGTGGCCGATGTGCATGGCCCCTGTGGGTCTCATGCCGGAGAGAACGCGTTCAAAAGCCATGACGCTCGTCGAGAGAATGACCGCAACCGCGGGGAACTTGCAGACTTACAAAAACGGCCGAATCATCGCCGCGAACAGCGCCTGCATCGCACCCATGATCGGCAGCATCCAGGCGTTGAGCAAGCCGGTGGCGACCAGCGCGAGCACGATGAAGAAACCAGAGGGCTCAATGCGCGAGTACGGCACCGACAGGCGCATCGGCAATATGCCGACCAGCACGCGACCGCCGTCGAGCGGCGGAACGGGAAACAGGTTGAGCGCGAACATCACCAGATTGACCAGCACGCCGGCATTGACGACCGCATAGAAGAACGGCTCCTGCACGGCCGACAGCACGATCGCCACGCCGAAGATCGACCAGAGCAGCGCCTGAATCAGGTTCGCCACCGGACCGGCGAGCGCGACCCAGATCATGTCGCGCTTGGGATTCTTCAGATTGCCGAACGAAACCGGCACCGGCTTCGCATAGCCGAACACGAATTTTCCGGCCGTGAGTATCGCCAGCACGATCGGGATCACGATCGTGCCGATCGGATCGATGTGCTTTAACGGGTTGAGCGTGACTCGTCCCTGGACGAAAGCGGTCGCATCGCCGAAGTGCTTGGCGACATAGCCGTGGGCGGCTTCGTGCAGCGTGATTGCGAAGATGACCGGAATGGCATAGACGGTGATGGTCTGGATGATGTCATTCATGCGGCATTCTAGCAGCGGGCCTCGCAGACCAGCCGCATGTACGGGGCTGCGCGATGCGCATCGACGCTCATTGGGCGGGCGAGAGTTCGAGTCCGAACGGTGCAAGATCGCCGCGGCCCGCGCGGATCAATTGCGGCGCCGCGCCGGTCAGATCGATCACGGTCGAAGGCTCGACACCGCAGGCGCCGCCGTCGAGCACGAGATCGAGCAGGTGCTCGAGCCGCTCGCGGATCTCGATGCCGTCGTTGAGCGGCACGTTCTCGCCCGGCAGCATCAGCGTTGCGGACAACAGCGGTCCGTCGAGTTCGTGCAGCAGCGCCTGCGCGATCGCGTTGTCGGGAACGCGCAGGCCGATGGTCTTGCGCGACGGATGCGAGACGCGCTTGGGCACTTCGCGGGTCGCGGGCAGGATGAACGCGTACGGGCCCGGCGTGGTCGCCTTGAGCAATCGATACTGCACGTTGTTGACTTGCGCGTATTGACCGATCTCGGAAAGATCACGGCACAGCAAAGTCAGATGATGCTTGTCGTCGATGCCGCGTATGCGTCGCAGGCGCGTGATCGCTTCCTTGTCGTCGAGGTGGCAGGCGATCGCATAGCAGGAGTCGGTGGGCAGCGCGATCACACCGCCGTCGCGCACGATCTGCGCGGCCTGCTTGATCAGGCGCGGCTGGGGATTCTCGGGATGAGGAGCGAAGTATTGGGACATGCGATGAAGTCATCCGAATAAAACAGGCGACGGGCCAGCCGATCATGCAACAGTGATGCGCCGCGCAGACTGCGCGTCCGAATTGCCTGCGAGAAGGAACTACCAGTCGTGCCAGACCGGCACGACCGAATCGGGTAGAGGAGGCAGCGTGCCGAGATCGAAGTGGCTTTCCTTGGGCCCGTGAAAGTCCGAGCCGCGCGAAGCCATGAAGCCGAACTCCTTCGCGTAATTCGCGAAGCGCTTGTACTGGTCCTTGCTGTGGCTGCCGGTCACGACCTCGATGGCGGCGCCACCCAGTTGCTTGAACTGTTTGAAGAGATCGCGCAACGCCGCGTCGTTGAGCTTGTAGCGGCCCGGATGCGCGATCACCGCGACGCCACCGGCCGCGCGTATCCATGCGATCGCCTCTTCGAGCGAGGCCCATTGCGTGGGCACGTAACCGGGCTTGCCGGCGACCAGATACTTCGTGAAGACCTCGTGCACGTCGTCGCAACGATTGATCTCGACGATGTAGCGCGCGAAGTGCGTGCGACTGATCAGATCGGGATTGCCGACATAGTTGAGCGCGCCTTCGAACGCGTCGGGGATGCCCACCTCCGCGAGCTGCGCGGCCATCTCGTGCGCGCGGCGCGTGCGGCCGGCGCGGGTGCGCTCGAGGCCGTCGATCAACGTCTGCTCGTGCGGGTCGATCCTGAGTCCGACGATGTGCAGCGTCTCGTTGCCCCAGGTCACCGAGATCTCGACGCCGGGAATGAATGCGAGCCCCAAGCTTTCCGCAGTGGCGGCCGCGCGCGCGAGCCCGCCCAGTTCATCGTGATCGGTCAGCGCCCAGAGTTGAACGCCCCTCTCGTGCGCGCGCCTGGCCAATTCGTCCGGCTCGAGCACGCCGTCCGAAACGTTCGAGTGACAGTGGAGGTCGGCGTTCAGCGGCGCAGAGTCGCGATGCGCATTCAACGAAAATTTTGGCAATGAAAACATCTGCGCATTTTACGCTTTGCCAAATCGCGGTCTTCGCGGCGGCAACTCGCCGGACCGGTGATCAAGCGAAAAATTCTTCGATCGCAACAGCCAATTGCTCGGGCTGATCGTGATGCACCATGTGCCCCGCATCCGCGATCCATTGCCGCTCGACCGACTTGATGGTCGCGATGCGTTCGGTATAGCCCGGCAACGCGTCCATGCGCTTCGCGTAGTCCGAGTCGCGCGCCATCATCCACAGCACTGGCGCCGTGATCGCGGCCCAGCATGCGACGACTTCCTCGGCGCGATAGAGATAGGGATTGACGACCTTGTGCGCGGGGTCGCCGAGGATGCGATACGTCCCTTCGTCGGTCGGCGCCGACCAGTATTGCGCAAGAAAGCGCGCGCGGTCTTCGCGCAGATGCGGATTGGTTTTTTGCAGGCGTTCGACCACCGCCTCGAGCGTGGCATAGGTCTTCAAGGTGGGCGGCTCGCGCAGTTCGGCCAGCCAGCGCGTGAGTCGGGCCGGTGCCTTGTCGGGCGAGTCGCCCGCCATGCCCAGGCCTTCGAGGTTGACGAGCCGCGCGACGCGCTCGGGTCGCGCGCCCGCATACATCAGGGCCATGTTGCCGCCCAGGCTGTGCGCGACCAGATCGACGGGGCGATCGGGTGCGTAGTGTTCGAGCAGCGCGTCGAGGTCCGCGACGTAGTCGGGCAGCCAATAGCAGCCCGCGGTGGACCAACCCGTCAGGCCGTAGCCGCGCCAGTCGGGGCTGACGACATGCCAATCGCCCGCCAGCGCGTCGATCAGGAACTGGAACGAGGCCGCCACGTCCATCCAACCGTGCAACATCACGAGCAACGGCGCCGAAGCATCACCCCACTCGCGCACGTGGTAGTCGATGTCGCGAATGCGCAGGAAGGTCGAGCGACTCGGTTTGGCAGGAACGTAAGCTTGCATGCGATCGTTGAAGTAGGAGATGGACGCGCTTCTATACGGGACGGCGGGACCATGCGGGACCGTGGCTTGCCTCGCATGGGGCCGGCCGATTATAAGAGTCGCAAGAGCGGCGCCGATGCGCGGGACCTGATGGAGACTTCGATGAACGATCGTCATGCGGAACTGGTGCGCGACTTTCGCTGGCAGGTGCCCGACGATTTCAATATCGCGCGCGCATGCCTGCGATGGGCCGACGATCCCGATCGCGTCGCGATATGGTGCGTGCCGTCGTCATGCGACACAACGGCGGATCGTACGAACGCGCTCGAACCGTTCACCTACGCACAACTGCGCGACGCTGCCGATCGCCTGTCGAACGTGTTGCGCGGGCTCGGCGTGGCGCGCGGCGATCGCGTCGCGATCGTGTTGCCGCAGGCCGCCGAAACCGCGGTCGCCCATCTCGCGGTCCATCAGCTCGGCGCGATCGCGATGCCGCTATCGCTGCTGTTCGGACCCGACGCGCTCGAATTTCGATTGCGCGATAGCGAGGCGGTACTCGCGATCGTGGCCGCATCGGGCATCGCGCCTTTCGTCGATCGCGACGCGGGCATTCGCACGAGCTGCCCCGTGCTGCGCGAGATCATCGTCGTCGGCACTGCGCTCGAGGGCGCGCACGCATGGCATGCGGCGTTAGCCGAAGCCTCGCCCGATTTCGAACCCGTCGCCACGCGCGCCACCGACCCCGCGGTGCTCGTCTACACCAGCGGTACGACCGGCTCGCCGAAGGGCGCCTTGATTCCGCAGAGCGCGCTGATCGGCAATCTCTCCGGTTTCACGCTGTCGCAAAACCAGTTTCCCCAGGCCGATGATGTCTTCTGGTCGCCCGCCGATTGGGCCTGGACCGGCGGCCTGATGGACGCGTTGCTGCCGACCCTCTATTTCGGCGCGGCCATCGTCGCCGACGACGCGCGACGCGAAGGCCGCTTCGATCCGATCGCAAGCTTCCAATTGTTGGAACGTTATCGCGTCACCAACGGCTTCGTCTTTCCCACGGCGCTCAAGATGATGATGAAGGCCGTGCCGCATCCACGCGAGCGTTACGACCTGCATCTGCGCGGCATCATGAGTGCGGGCGAAGCGGTGGGCACGGCGGTGTTCGACTGGTGCCGCGACGAACTCGGCGTCACGGTCAACGAGATGTTCGGCCAGACCGAGGTCAACTACATCGTCGGTAATTCGTATCGCGAATGGCCGGCCAAGCCCGGCTCGATCGGGCGACCGTATCCGGGACACCGGGTGGCCGTGCTCGACGACGACGGGCACATCTGTCCGCCCGGCCAGACCGGCGAAGTCGCGGCCAACCGGTGCGACTCCCACGGCGATCCCGACCCGGTGTTCTTCATCGGCTACTGGAGAAACCCCGAAGCGACCGCAGCCAAGTTCGACGACCAGGGCTGGTGCCGTACCGGCGACCTCGCCTATGCAGACGACGATGGCGATCTCTGGTACCAGGGTCGCGCCGACGACATGTTCAAGGCCGCGGGTTATCGCATCGGTCCATCGGAGATCGAGAATTGCCTCGTCAAGCACGCAGCGGTCGCGAATGCCGCGGTAGTCCCCAGCCCCGATCCCGAGCGGGGCAACGTCATCAAGGCCTTCGTCGTGTTGACGCCGGGATTCGACGGCAACGACGAGCTCGTCGCCGAACTGCGCCAGCACGTGCGCGAGAAACTCGCGCCCTACGAAACGCCGCGCGAGATCGAGTTCATCGATGCGCTACCGATGACGACGACCGGCAAGGTGCAGCGACGAATCCTTCGCGAGCGCGAGGCCACACGCAAGCGCTGACGATCGCCGCACCCGACTGCCGGAGCGACAATGGCGCGAATCATCCGATGTCTTCGTGAATGCAAAGATAGTTTCCCTCGGTGTCCTTGAACCACGCCGCTTTTTCGGACCCAAGCACGCAGACATGATTGACCGTTTTCAATCCGGGGAAGTCGTAGTCTTCGAAAACAACGCCATTCTTCTTCAATGACTTTATAGCCGGATCGATTGCGTCCACCTTGAAACTGATTGCAGTGTGATCCGCCTTTGTCCCGCCTTCCTTGAGAAACAACGCAATTACCGCACCGCCACCGCATGAATAGACGAACTGTCCATCCGGTTTCATTCCAACCGGTTTCAAACCCAGTTTGTTTTCGTAAAAATCCCGCGCGCGCTGCATATCGATCACGGGCAATATCGTGGTTACGGGCGCATTGGTCAGCATGATTGATCTCCCGTTCGGTCTGGGGTCGTGAAACAGGATCGGCGATTCAAGTCCAGACTCTGCCTAGAAACACCGTGAAAGGATCTTCGGCGATCTGACGCAACGTCACCTGCAATGTCGCTTCGTTCTGCCCGATCGTCGCGGCGATATGCGGCATCGCCCCCACGGCTCGCGCGTGGGCCGATTCTCGAGCGGGATCATTGCTGCCGACGTCGTCGTACTGAGCGATCAGGTAGGCCATTTCACATGCGCCACGAAGACCCAGCGGTCGCAGCTTGACCAGTTGGTCCTCGAAATACATCCACGCGAGTGCCTGATTCATGCAATCCGTCACGAAATTGAAAGTCAGATTGGATCGCATCACCAGGCGCACTGGATCGCAATAGGCAATTTGCGTGACGGTCGTGACATCCTCGTCGGCAAGGCGTTCGACAATTGCGCTATTTATTCCCTGTATTCTTTTAATGCCGTCCTCCGCATCCTGATCCGCAGTATCGATTTTCAAGGTCTTGTTCACAATACGCTGCAGCATCGAGGTCAGCGCTTTCAATGGAAATGCTCCCAATGCGAATGCAATGAAGGGCGAACCCGACGCAAGCGATGCAAATGCATAACCCAATGGAATCGCGATCACGAATCTCAATACACCCCACTGCACGTCCGCCGGCGAAAAATCGAGTCTCCGCGCCCGCGAGATCAAATCGTTCACGACCCAAAGGTAGGCGCCGGCGAGAGCCGCCAACGCGGTTGTGGGCAGGTCGAAAAATGGATTCGACTGCAGGAACTGCAGCCGATGAAGCGACGTCAACGTCAGCGCCGTGACGACGACGAGGCCCACGATGACCAGCAGAATTCCCGGGCCCCAGAAGTGTCGGCGGCCATACCATCGCTCGTAAAGCTGGTCGAACGATTCCTCTGCTTTTCCCGCCGCCACGGCGGCGTTGGCGCGACAAAACATCGCGAAGTAGGCCACGCGCGCATCGGCATTCAAACCGTCCATGATGTCCGTGCGCTTGGCTCGCCAGCCGATGGTGAGATAGCGCGCGCATGGCATCAGCAAGGTTGCCAGTCCGATCAGCGCGACGAGAGCGCAGACCGCCAACTGTTTCCCCGACATCCATTCGGGCTGCGGAGCCGCGGCGGCTTCGGCGGGAATCGTCAGACTCATCGCGCACAGCAATACGGCGGCGATCGCGACCGCGCGAATGCCCGTCGCTTCGACTACGTTCATACGCCCTCCCAGACGTAGCTTGCGTAGATGATCCCGGACTCGAATGCCGATCGATGCGATTCGACGCGGATTCCGGTCGACAGCTTTTAAGCGTAGCTTAGCCTGTCGAGCAAGCAAAAGTCTGCGCTCAAGCCTCGTGCCTCGGACTCGAGACGGCATGCGGACGCGGTCCTGGAACATGTAGGCGGCCGAACCGAAACGCCTCGCGAAGCTCGTTTCAACCTGCCGCATTGATGCGCTCGCACCGTAACGCGGACGGGTTTACTGTTGCGTTCGCGGTATTGTTGATTGTCCCGGCGACGATCTATACGCATAACGGCCGCTACGGTCTCTACCGCGCGCGGCATTTGGAGAAACCCAAGATGACCAGCATCTACGACACGCATCTCGACAAGAACTCCGCCAACTTCGTGGCCTTGTCACCGGTCAGCTTCGTCGAACGCAGCGCCGAAGTATTCGGCGATCTCGCTGCGGTGATTCACGGACAGCGCCGCTACACGTGGGCACAGACGCGCGAGCGCGCGGCGCGGCTCGCCGCCGCCTTGCGTGCCTTCGGTATCGAGCGCGGCAGCACCGTCAGCGTGATGCTGCCCAACACGCCGGAAATGGTCGAGGCGCACTACGCGGTGCCGGCCTTGAATGCGGTGTTGAACACGCTCAACACGCGGCTCGATGCGCCGCTCCTGGCTTGGCAGATGCATCACTGCGAGGCTGCGGTGGTGATCACCGACCGCGAATTCGCGCCGATCATGGAGCCGGCGCTGCGCACACTGCGCGAAGAGCACGGCCGCACGCCCATCGTCATCGATGTCTGCGACAGCGAATACACGGGCGTGGGCGAGCGCTGCGGCGAACACGAATACGAAGCGCTGCTCGCGGCTCACCAGCCATTGACGCAGCTCACCGGCCCTCAGGACGAATGGGATGCGATCGCGGTCTCGTATACCTCGGGCACCACCGGCGATCCCAAAGGCGTGGTGACACATCATCGAGGCGCGTATCTGAACGCGGTGTGCAATGCCGCCACGTGGACCATGCCGCACTTCCCGGTCTACCTGTGGACGCTGCCGATGTTCCACTGCAACGGCTGGTGCTTTCCGTGGACGGTGGCGATGCTGGGCGGCACGCACGTCTGCCTACGACGGGTCGAGCCCAAGCTGATCTTCGACGCGATGCGCGAGCACAAGGCCGATTACTACTGCGCAGCGCCGATCGTGCACAACCTCCTGATCGCAGCACCGCCTGAAATGCGCGAAGGCATCGCTCATCAGGTGCGCGGCATGGTGGCGGGCGCGGCACCTCCGGCATCGATGATCGAAGGGATGGCCAGGCTAGGCTTCGACATCACCCACGTCTATGGGCTCACCGAGGTCTATGGCCCGGCGTCGGTCGCGGTCAAGCGAGAGGGCTGGGCGGCCGAGTCGCTCTCCGAACAGGCCCGCCTGAACGGACGCCAGGGTGTGCGCTACATGCTCCAGGAAGGCATGACGGTGATGGACCCCGACACCATGTCCGAGGTCCCGGCCGACGGCGCGACGATGGGCGAGATCATGTTCCGCGGCAACATCGCGATGAAGGGGTACCTGAAGAATCCCCAGTCCACGTCCGGGTCTTTCGCGGGCGGCTGGTTCCATACCGGCGACCTCGCCGTGATGGAGAGCGATCGCTACGTGAAGATCAAGGATCGCAGCAAGGACATCATCATCTCGGGCGGCGAGAACATCAGTTCGCTCGAGGTGGAGGACGCGCTGTATCGCCATCCTTCGGTGGTGTCTTGCGCGGTCGTCGCCAAGGCCGATCCGAAGTGGGGCGAGACGCCCGTGGCCTTCGTCGAGTTGAAGGCGGATTCGAACACCACCGCCGCGGAATTGATCGCGCATTGCCGCAGCCTTCTGGCCGGCTACAAGGTCCCGCGCGAAATACGCTTCGAAGCCATCCCCAAGACCTCGACCGGCAAGATTCAAAAATTCATGTTGCGCGAACTGGCGAAATCCGCCACTGCCATCGAATAAGGAAACGCGATGACGATCGATCCCGACGCCCTGGTATTGAACACGCGCGATGCGCGCGGCGTGGTCACGCTGACCTTCAATCGTCCACAAGCCTTCAATGCGCTATCCGAGGCGATGCTCGAAGCCCTGCAAGCCGAGCTCGACGCCGTCGAGCGCGACGACACGGTGCGCGTGGTCGTGCTTGCGGCCGCGGGCAAGGCCTACTGCGCAGGCCACGATCTCAAGGAGATGCGCAGCGAGCCGTCGCTGGCCTATTACCAGAGCTTGTTCGCGCGCTGCACGCGCATGATGCTCAGCGTGCAGCGCCTGCCGGTTCCGGTGATCGCGCGCGTGCAGGGCATCGCGACCGCGGCCGGCTGCCAGCTCGTCGCGATGTGCGACCTCGCGGTCGCATCGTCGGACGCGCGCTTCGCGGTCAGCGGCGTGAACCTGGGCCTGTTCTGCTCGACACCGAGCGTGGCGCTGTCGCGCAACGTGTCGCGCAAGGCCGCGTTCGAGATGCTCGTCACCGGAGACTTCATCAGCGCGACGCAAGCCCTGGAGAAAGGCCTCGTCAACCGCGTCGCCGCGCCCGAGCGACTCGATGCCGAGATCGACAGCCTCGTGTCGAGCATCGTCGCCAAGCCGCGTGTCGCGGTGGCGATGGGCAAGCAGTTGTTCTATCGCCAACTCGAGAAGGGCATCGCCGCGGCCTATGACGATGCGGGAACGACGATGGCCTGCAACATGATGGACGATGCGGCACTCGAGGGCGTGCAGGCCTTCATCGAAAAGAGACCCGCGCGTTGGGCTGCGCGTTGAACTACTGTCCGCGGCTCGACGGGCTCACGCCCGCGAACGAGAGAAAGTCCACCATCCTGAATGTCGCCGTACCGGCAGCCAGGGTCGGCACCCAGTTCGGCGACTCCGCGAGATAGGAGTCGCGATCGGCTTGCAGCAGGCCGATGATGACTTCCCCCACGATGCGACCGCCGACCGGCCCGAGCGCCTGGCCACCGGCCATCACCAGCGCTTCCTTCAAGACGTAGTACCAGAGCGGCGTGTGCCGCTCGAGCCCGAGTCCGTAGCGCGACAACTCGCTCAGGTCTCCGGGCGACAGCACCGGCACTCGCATGGCGTCCGCGATGCGTTGGCCCGAGGGCAGCGACCACGTGATGTGCCTGAGCAGATTGCGTTGTGGCAGCGCCGTAGGTCGCGTGCCATCGGCGATGGCGCCCAGCGGCAGGTTGAAGAGCGGCGTCGAGATGGTGGTGTCGATGCGCTTTCTCGGCTTGACCTCGCCGTCGCGAAAATCGAAGAAGGTCTGCCAGCCGATGAAGCGGCGCGGCGCGCGCGCACCGCCGCGCATGTCGCTTGGGTCGGCCTGCCCTTCACCCGCGGGATCGAACACCATGCCGAAGAAAGGCGCGCCGCGATCGCCATGCAGGTTGGCGCGATACGAAGGCCGCACCAATGAATGCCCGAAGCGATAGGCGGCCCCTTGGAACTCGACCGGGATCGCCACATCGTCTTCGTCGCGCCGAAAAATTCGCCCGCGTCGCAGGATGTCATCGACCATCGATTGCCCGATGAACGACGGCAGGATCTCGTGCAACACGATCCACTGGTAGTGCCAGGTCGTGAGCTTGCGCGCCTCGGCGAAGACGCGATCCGCGGGTGTTCCGTTGGCGCGCACCCGGTCGACCGCGCGGTTGTGAAACAGCATGAACGCCGCGTGCAGACCGGCGATCAACATGTTCTCGTCGTTGCGCGGGTCGGGGATGATCGCCTTGCCGGTCGCGGTGCGCGGCAGGTCTTCGAACTGACCGCCGCTTTCAAGGCGAAATTTTGCACGGTCGGCAGGGTCGTAGAAAAGTTGATCGGCGACCGGCCCGTCTCCATACACCGAGTCCAGATCGAGCGCTGGCACGCGGCCATTCTTTGCATCGCGCGGTTGCGTCGCCACGCCCAGGCGCGACGTGAAGTCGAACGTCATGTCGTGGTCGATGAACTGTCCCATGAAGGTCGTGCCCGCCACGCCGTTGGGCAGCAGGGCATTGGGATTGTTGAGGCTCAGCGCGGGATCGGTGATCAACGCGATCGGACCCGCCGCGAGATTGTCGTTCGCATCCATGATGCCGCCCGGCTTGCCGATGTCGAGCAGCGCCGCGATCAGCGCGGGACTCGATTCGGCGAACGGCGGCAGATGCGGGAACAGGCGCGTGAAGTGCGACGACGACGCCGATGAAGCCGCCTGCGCCAAACCCGGAGCAAATACATTTGTGGCTGCGACCAGCGCGCCGGCGCCGAGGCCAGACAGAAATTCGCGGCGCGTCGGACCACAAGACCCGTGCGCAATACGAGCTGCATTCATCGTTCTCTCCCCCATCGTTGACCATCGATGCTGGCGGGTCGCCACCCAGCGCTGCTGGAATGCGTCGAGAGTGCAAACGATCCGATCGCGTGGATGAACTCTTAATCGACCCACAGGAAAAGAGTAGGTGCAGGAGCCACACGGATCACCCACGGATGGCAAAACGCCGGCCGATGGTTTCGGCCGGCGTGGCGAGCGCTATCGCAAAGGCATGAGCAACAAGATGGCGCAGGCGATCCTGCGCGAGGATCCGGTCAGGCCTTCCTGCGACGGCGCATCGCACCGATCGCCCCGAGGCCGGCGAACACCAGCGCGACAGTCCCCGGTTCCGGAACCTGCGCGAGGAAGCCGCGAATTTCGCCGCCGGGGAAAGTGGCGTTGTGCAGGTTCACATACGCCAGGCCCGCATTGATGCCGGCAATCAGATCGGCTTCAGCCGAGGCTGCAGTCCCGCCGTGCGCCGTGACGAACGCGCCGTTGTAAGACGCCAGCAGCTTCAGGTCGATGGTGTTGAGGTAGGAACCAGAAGTCGCGGCCGGCAGTCCGGCGAACGGCACTGCAACGATGACGTTGCTACCGGGCGCGGTGCAGCAGTGAATATGACCGGCCGCAGCAGGGCCGCCGACGAGACCCGCCCACGTGAGCTCGATCAGCAAGGTGTGCAACAGCGTGTCGTAGGTCGCCTTGGCCGAACCTGTTGCGGGCGAACCGGTGGATGGCGTTTCGGTCGCGCCGTTGAGCGAGGTGCGATAGACGATCAGGCTCGCCTGAGCGGGAGCCGCCATGATGAAGCCAAGCAGGCATCCGATTAACAGCGCGCGCAACTTCATGTTCGACTCCTCGTATGAAGGGGGGTCGAACCAATTAGCAAGACTCGTGCCGCAATCAATAAAGCCTGATAAAGCAATGCTTAAAGGCTTTCCGGTGCGCCGCAATCGGCGCCGGTCGTAAACTATTTCGACGGCGTGCGGCCCCCTTCGCCGTCAACTCATCGAATCAATTGATTCATGTCGATGATCGGCATCAGGATCGCGAGCACGATCAACAGCACCATCGCGCCCATCGCGAGCACCAGCAGCGGTTCCAGCAGGCTGGTCAACCAGAGTGTGCGGCGCTCGAGTTCGTCGGACTGGCTGGTCGCGGCACGCTCGAGCATCTCGGGAAGCTTGCCGGTCGCCTCGCCGCTTGCGATCAGGTTCAGCAGCACCGGGGGAAATTCGCCGCGCTCGCCGCGCGGGGGCCGCAAGGCGCGCGACAGCGATGCGCCTTCGCGCACGCGCACGATCGCGTCGTCCACCGTATCGCGCAAGACCACATTGCTCATCGTGTCGCGCGCGGCCACCAGCGCGCGCAGGATGGGCACACCCGCTCCGACCAGGATCGCAAGCGTGTCCGAAAACCGCGCGAGGTCGGCGCGCTTGACCAGCGGTCCCGCGAGCGGCAGCGTCAACAGCCGCGCATGCCACGCCCGTTTCGGGCCCGGGCGTTTGAGCGACACGCGCGTGATCCACGCAATCAGCGCAAGGCCGATCGCGACCATCCATCCATAAGAGCGAATGAAGTTCGACAGGCCGATCAACGCGAGCGTGAGGAAGGGAAGCTTCTGCTTGGTCTGCGCGAACACGCCGATGATCTGCGGCACCACGTAAACCAGCAGCGCCGTGACCACCAGCACCGCGACGCTCGTCACGATCGCGGGATAGATGAAGGCCGCGGTGACCTTGGCCTTCAAGGCATTGCGGCGTTCGATGTGATCGGCCAGACGCATCAGCACCGTGCCCAGATCGCCGGACTGCTCGCCCGCGGCGATCAACGCGCGATCGAGCTCGGGGATGTCGCGCGGATGGCGCGCGAAGGCCGATGCGAGCGTCATGCCCGATACCACGTCGCCGCGGATCGCGGCGAGCAGATCGCGCACGCGCGGCTTCTCGGCTTGGTCCTGCACCACCGCCAGCGCCTGCGCGAGCGGCAGGCCCGCGGTCACGAGGCTCGCAAGCTGACGCACGAGCAGCGCGCGTTCGCTGCCGGGAAGGCGGCGGCGCAGACCTCGGCCCGATTCACCGGCCACATCGGCTGCGCCCGCCTGGGCGGCATCGCCGTTGATGCGCGCGTCGTTCGATGCGCTGAGCGCCTCGACCGTCAACGGCGTCAGGCCCTGCTGCCGCAGGCCTGCGCGCGCGAGGCGCGGGCTGTCGGCGTCGAGTACGCCGGTGCGGATGCGGCCGGAGGTTTCTGCAGCTTCGTAGCGAAAGGCGGTCAATGGAAATGAATGGGCGAAATTATAAGAATACCCGCACGATACTAGGAACGACCCGGCGGCTCGAAATGCCGCGCGAATGAAGTCGTCGAGCAGCACGATTCAACGCAAAAAGCACACCGGCAACACTCGTCGGCACGCGTTGCGCAACCACAAAAAGAAGGGAGCGCCGATGGCGCCCCCAGGATTGCGATCCCTTCGGGAAAAAAACCGACATCAGCCGCTGCTCGTCATCGCGGTCATCGTCACCGCCACCCGCGCCACAACTTGAAGATACGCACGTGATCTTCCAGATCACTCCGGTGCCGGGAATCTGCACGAGAGGAGCGTTGGCCGCGCCGACGAACTTGGATTGCGGGTCGCTGACGCCGAAGTCGCGTACTGCGCCGTAGTCATAATGTTTTCTGCGCCTTATCCAGGCTCCAGGCAGGGAATGGACGTGGCCCGGGCACGGCGATTTCGCGCAAGCAATCTGCCCACGCAAGTGAAGGATGTCAGCGCATGGTGACCGAGCTCTGCTCGGACGTATCGACCGCGACGGCTTTAGCCGAGCGGCCACGCGTCGTCGGATTCGGCAGCGAGGTAAAGGGCGCGTCTAGTCGCGCGTGACGCGATAAACCTCTTCGCGCGACGTCATGCCACTCCTGATCCACCGCTCGCCGTCCTCTCGCAGGTTGACCATGCCGACAGCGCGCGCGGCCTCGCGCAGCGTCGGTTCGCCCGACTCGTCGTGGATCATGCCGCGCAGGCGGTCGTCGATGCGCATCAGTTCGTAGATGCCGGTGCGGCCCTGGTAGCCGGTATGTCCGCAGGCGGGACATCCGACCGGATGCCACTCGCGCATCCCTCGTTCATCGGTGCGCTCGGCCTTACAGGTTTCGCAGAGCTTGCGCACCAGCCGTTGCGCAACCACGCCGAGCAGGCTCGACGACAGCAGGAAAGGCTCGACGCCCATGTCCGCGAGACGCGTTGCCGCCGACACGGCATCGTTGGTGTGCAGGGTCGCGAGTACGAGGTGGCCAGTCAACGAGGCCTGCACCGCGATCTGCGCGGTCTCGAGGTCGCGGATCTCGCCGATCATGATCACGTCCGGGTCTTGCCGCAGGATCGCGCGCAACGCCGCGGCGAAGCTCATGCCGATCTTCGCGTTGACCTGGGTCTGGCCGATCGCGGGCAACTCGTATTCGATCGGGTCCTCGACCGTGAGGATGTTGGTGGTGCTCGCATCGAGCCGTGCGAGCGCGGCATAGAGCGTAGTGGTTTTGCCCGACCCGGTCGGGCCGGTCACGAGCACGATGCCGTGCGGCTGCTTGATCAATTGATCGAAGGTCGCGAGCGTGTCGCGTCCCATGCCCAGACCCGTCAGGTCGAGACGACCCGCCTCCTTGTCGAGCAGGCGCAGCACCGCGCGCTCGGGTTGCGACGGACTGTTGCCGACCGGCAAGGTCGAGACGCGCACGTCGAGCGGTCGACCCGCGACGCGCAACGCGATGCGGCCGTCCTGCGGCAAACGCTTCTCGGCGATGTCTAGGTTGGCCATGATCTTGATACGCGAGATCAACGCCGAATGCAGTTGACGACGCGGCCGCACGATGTCGCGCAGCGTACCGTCGACGCGAAAGCGCACCACCGAGTGCGTCTCGAACGGCTCGAGGTGAATGTCGGATGCGCCTTCGCGCGCGGCCTCGGTGAAGAGCGCGTTGATGAGCCGGATCACCGGCGCGTTGTCCTCGGCTTCGAGCAGGTCTTCGATCTCGGGTACGTCCTGCATCAGCCGCGACAGATCGAGCGAGGCATCGACCTCGTCGACCACGCGCGCGGAGGCGCCGTCGTCGGTCGCATAGGCCTTCGCGATCGCCTTCTCGAGCATCACGCGAGGCACTTCGACGACGCGCACCTGGCCGAGCGCACGCTGCAACTCGGCGATCGCGACCGGCGATGTCGCATCGCTGATCCACACCGAGCGCGGGCCGGTCGCATCGCCGTCGTCGTGGCGCGTGACGAGCACCTGATGGTCGCGCGCGAAGGCGTACGGCACTTCACGCGCGACGCGGACGTCGCGCGGGATGTTCGCCACCGACGTCTGGGGTTCAGCGGCCGGTGCGGTGGTCCCGAAACGCTCAGCGCTCATTGCGTCGTTCCGGGCACCGGCGTCGCCGGTCGGGTAGCGGGATCGACGGGCGCGCGGTTCGGCACGTTGCTTGGTGCGCCAGGGCGGGTCATGGGCGCCCTGAACGGTTCGAGCGAACCGGGTACCGGCGTTTCATCGCGCGGCGGCAGCACCGATCCCGGATTGTCGGGGAGCACGGAGGACGGCGGCGGTTGCGCATCGATCTGGACTTTTCGCATCAGGTCGTACTTGTCCGCGAAGATGCTGTTGGCGTTCGCGTCGCGCAGGATATGCGGGCGAAGGAATACCATCAGGTTGGTCTTCGATCGCGAGCGCGTTTGATAGCGAAACAGTCCGCCGACATAGGGAATGTCGCCGAGGATAGGCACCTGGCTTGCGCCGTTCTGCACATTGTCCTGGATCAACCCACCGAGCGCGACGATCTGGCCGTCCTCGGGTTGGATCACGGTCGCGATCGCGCGCTTGTTGGTCGTCGGTCCCGCAGGCGAAGAGAGCGTCGCGTTCACGATGCTGGAGACCTCCTGATAGATGAGGAGCTTTACCGTACCGTTGTCGGCGATGGTCGGCCTTATCTTCAACGTCAGGCCCACATCGCGACGCTCGATGGTCTGAAACGGCGTGACCGTATTGGAGGTTCCGGTCTGCGCGTACTGGCCGGTCACGAATGGCACCTGCTGGCCGACGATGATCTGCGCTTCCTCGTTGTCGAGCGTGAGCAGGTTCGGCGTCGAAAGGATGTTGGCGTTATTGTCGGTCTCGAGCGCGCGCGCGAGCAAGCCGAGGTTGGTGATCACGCCGATGCCGGGGATGTTGACGGTGCCCCGGACGATGCCGATGTTGAGGCCCTGCCCGACCGAACCGGGGTTGATCGACGACGAGATGATGTTCGTGCCCACGCCGCCGAAGTTGGTGCCGCCGATGACGTTGGTGCCGCGATTGTTGATGCCGGTGAAGTCCTGCCACTGGATGCCGAACTCGGCCGCGCGATCGGCGGTGACTTCGACGATCAGCGCCTCGATGAAGACCTGCGGCCGGCGCACGTCGAGGGTTTCGATGATCGCGCGCAGGTTGCGATAGATCGGATCGGGCGCGGTGATGATCAGCGAATTGGTCGCCGGATCGGCCTGGATAATCCCCCCAGTCGCCGACGCGCCGCCGCCGGACGAACTCGACGCGAACGGATTCGAAACCGTCGAGGCGGTCGAGCCGAACTGGCTGCCGTAGCTGCTGGGCGCCACGCCCGGCGGCACGCCGGGCGGCGGTGCGCTCAATTGGTTCTGTTGCAGACCGATCGGATTGGCGGTCCCCGCGGCGGACGCCGCGAACGAGCCCGATGACGATGTCGGCGACAGCGCCGAGCTATCGCCCGAAATCACCGAACGCAGGATCTGCGCGAGCTTCACGGCCTCGGCATTCTTGAGATTGACGATGTGGATGTTGCCCGCAGTCGCGGTCGGCACGTCGAGTCGTGCGATCAGTCCCTTCGCCGACGCTATGCGCGCGGGGCTGCTCGCGCGCAGAACGATGGTGTTGGTGCGCGGATCGGCAAGCACGGTCACGCGCTGACCGGGATCGACCGCGCCGCCCTGCGCGGGCTCGACCAGGCGCTGCACCAGCGGCGCGACATCGACCGCCAGCGCGTATTGCAGCGGCACCACGTCGCCGTCGGCCGAAGGCGGCGTATCGACGCCCGCGATGATGCGGCCGATGCGCTGCAGGTTGTCGGCGTAGTCGGTGATGACGATCGAGTTGTTGCCGGGGTTGACCGTGATCGGATTGTTGGCCGTCACCAGCGGACGCAGCATGTTGACCATGTTCGACGCCGACTCGTAGTTCAGCCGGAAGATCTGCGTGACGATCTGGTCGCCGCGGATGCCGTCGCTGCGCGGTCCGCCACGACCGATCTGCGTGGGACCGCCCGCGAACTTGGCATCGGCTTCGGGCAGCACTTTGTACACACCGCCCGAGTCGACGATCGTGAAGCCCTGGAAGCGCAGCGCCGTGAGCAGCAGTCGATAGGCTTCCGCACGCGTCACCGGTTGTTCGGTGGTGAGATTGAGCGTGCCCTTCACGCGAGGGTCGACGATGAAGTCGCGCTTGAGGTACTGGCCCATCGCACGCACCACAGACTCGATGTCGGCGCCGACGAAGTTGAGCGAGACGCGATCTTCGGGGGCTGCCGCGACGGTTCGCTTGACGCTGCGCGTGGTCTTCTTGCCGCTTTGCGCGAACGCGTCGCCGACGGGCGCGAACGCCAACGCGAAGACCGTCGTGAGCGCGGCCGCGACCGACGCAACGCGCGGGTGCGAAGAGCGCGCGCCTGAGGCAGCGCGCCGCGAGATTCGATGCTTCACCATGTGTTCTGCTTTCTTTCTGGCGATGCCGCGCGGGCCCGCCGGTTGCGATGTTGCATCATCCCCTGCTGCCGATTTCCATCACCGCTTCGGTCCCGCCATGCGTTCCTATCGTGTCGAGCAGCGTCTTCAGTTGCGCGACGACGGCGGGCTGCGCGTCGGCCGCGGCCCTCGCGGTCACGCGCATCTGCACCCGAGGTCCCGCCACGCTACCCGCACCCTTCAATTCGAGCGGCCCATGTTCGGTCGCGATCTGCCACGTCAGGCCGCTCGCGTTGCTCGTCCAGGTCACTCGATAGTCCCCCAGCGGCTTCACCGGACTGACCGCCAGGGCGAGGTCGCTGATGCGCACCGTACCCTCGCCGACCAACATGCCGCGTGCATCGATACGCGTCGCGCCCCAACGCACTTCGGAGCGACCTTCGGGTTGCAGTGTATTCAATGGTGTGCCGGCAAGACGCAGCATCGACGTCGGCAGGACCGCGGCGCCTGCGGCGACCGCCAGGTCGCCGTTCGCATAACGAACCTCGACCGGCTGCAACAGCACGCCATCGTGCGTCAGATGCAGCACCGGCGCCAGAGCAGGCACGATTTGCAGCGTCCAGCTGACGCGCCCCGGCAACGCGAGGCGAGCGCTGTCTTCGCTCGCATCGCGCGCTTCGTTTTGCGGCTCGTTATTTTCCATGGCGGCCGACGAGCCCAGCGCCAATACCGCGTTGCCCGACCAGATCGTGCCGCGCGCATCGGCCAGCAACACGCGACCCTGGGTGCGGGCCGCGAGAAAGTGCGCAAGCCAGTTGGCCGGCGCCGTCGCAACCATCACCGCGATCACCACCACCAGTCCGACGACGACCGCAACGATGCGCGAAGTCCATGACCAATCCGCTCGCTCCCGCGGCATCGTTTGCGGCGTCACGGCCGCGATGGGGACGAGGACGATGACGTCGACGACGCCGCACCGGACGACGACGCCGACTGCGCAGGCGCGGTCCAGTCGAGCACCGCCTCGGCGCGCACGTGTCCGACCGGCCCGTTGGGCGCCAGCGCGGCAACCGACACGCGCACCGCGCGCGCCGCGAGTTCGCTTTCGGTCGCCGCGAGCCACGCAACCCACACGCCGTAATCGATGTTGGCAAACCGCACCCGCACACGACCGTTGGGTTCGGATGCCACTTCGGGCGGATCGCTGCGCGCGCTGGGCGCCACGCTCACGCTTGCGATCGCGCCGTCGACCGTCAGGGTGGGCACGGGTCGATTGGATAATGCACCCGATACTGCGTTCGATACCGAGCCTGACGCCGTGCCCACCTCCGCGGCGCCGATTCGCGACAGACCGGCGCGCTCGAGCGAGCGACGGACCGCAGCCACGCGATCGTCGGGTGCGATC
This sequence comes from Burkholderiales bacterium, assembly GCA_038318315.1. Lineage (GTDB taxonomy): Bacteria > Pseudomonadota > Gammaproteobacteria > Burkholderiales > Burkholderiaceae_D > CAHJXF01. Next base: position 19,579 of record JBBQCA010000014.1, read on the forward strand.
GTTGTGACGTTGCCGCCCGCCGCACGCAGCCGCTGCGCCTCGTCGGCCATCGCGCGCAACGAGGCCGCCTCCACGCGCAACTGCGGCAGATCGGCTTCGAGCTTGCGAATGCCCAGCGCTGCCGGCTCCCACAGCAACAGGTAAGCGACCCCAAGCACGAGGACCGCGATGCCCAGCATCACGAGCCCGCGCTCGCGCAGCGCAAGTTGCTGCCACCATGCGACGAGCGCATTGCCGCGCGGCGCCGCGCCGAGCTTGCGTTCCGCCGAGTAGACGCTGCTCATCGCGTAGGTCCTTGCAACACCGCGCGTGATGCGCAATGGTTCGCGTACTCGTCCGCGTAATCGTCCATCAAGCACCTCCTCTGGTCTTCAGGCTCGCGACCGCTTCGCCGGCCGCGTTGGCAGCCGACTCGAAACGCAGCACATAGCCTTCCTGCGACGCCTGCGCGACCAGGCGTTCGCGTTCGTCCGATGCGCTCGCCATGCCGGGGGCGAAGCGCAGCTTGAGCGCGCGCGCATCGTAGTCCGCACCGCGCATCGCGTTCGACGGCAGGGCCGCGAAGATGCGCGCCGAGGCGGCCATCATCATGCTGAAGTCGGCGGGATCGCTGCGACCCGACGACGCGCGCAAGGCCGCGAGGCCGCGTGACATCTGCAACGGCGCATCGAGCACCACGCGCGTATCCGGGAACGCGGTCGTCAGCACTCTGGTCTGCTCGTCGCGCCGCGCGCTCGCCTCGCGCTTCAAGCCGGCCCATCGCCATTGCATGCCCACGATCTGCACCGCGAGGATCGCGAGAACCAGCGCGGCCGCGATGCGCCAGCGCGCCCACTCGGCCCGGCCATCCTGCCGGCCATCGAAGGCGAGCAATGACATCGGCGTGCCATACGCGCCCTCGTGTCCGCGGCGTCCCATCCACTCGATGAAGGGATCGCCGCCGGCCTCGCTGATGGGCACCGCAAGAGACATCGCGATCGCCTCGCCGAGCGCCTTCGCAGCGGCCTTCGCCGCCGGGGTCGCATAGAGATCGAGCTGCTGCGCACGCGCTGCGCCGGTCGCGCGGCGCGCGAGCGCCGCCACCGTCGCGATCGCACTCGCGGGCTCGCCGGGCAGGGGAATCGCCTGCTGCGCCGCGTTGCGCAGGAAGAGGCGCGCGCTTGTTTCCCCGTGCGCGCCCCCGTGCGCGCCTCGATTCGCCGACGCATCGGTCGTCGCACCCACGGCCGCGAGCGACCACGCGCCTTCGGCCAGCGGCACCGCGAGCGACTCCGGAACGATCGCCGCGACACGATGACCGGCACGCACCACATCGACCTGCATCGCCGCGAGCCAGTGGCGATCGATCACCGCGAGCACGCGACCGCGGCTGCCTTCCGACTCCTGCCCGAGCGCGACATGCAACGCGCCGACGTCGCCGACGGTCTGCTCTTCCACGAGATTGGGCAGCGCCTCGCGCAGCCGCATCCCCGACAACGGCGGCACCTCGGCGGTGGTGAATGACACGTCCTCGGCCGCGACCAGCAGCACCACCCGCGTGCCGCGCGGCAGCGCCGTGGCGAGCGCGTCCCACGCGACCGCACGCGCCGGCTCGGCATGCGTTCCCGAAAAGGCGATCACTTCGCACATCGGCGCCGCGCCCAGGCCAGGCGTGGCGAGCCGTCGCGGCGGAACGCGTATCGCCGCGCCATCGCGCGGCCAATGCAGCCGGCTTGCGGACTCGCTTCGCTTCACGACTCGACCTTCATGGCATGTCCTTATTCATCACGAGACGCGCATCACGAGATGCGCAAGATATCAACGCTCGACATAGGAGCGTACACGGGTCGTGCCGTTCGGATCGCGCTGGAGCAACGCGACGATCTCAAGCTCGGCGCGTCCGACGCGCACGCGACCCTCTACTTCGAAATAATTCGAACTCACCGACACGTTGCTCGCGGTGATCTGTCCGCTCGTGCCCGGCAGGCGCGCGTTGGCATCGCCGACCTGGTTGAACCAGGCCTGATCGCGGCTGCGTGCGAGCGCGCGCGCCGCGTCGAGCGGCAGGTCCTGATAGCAGGCCGCGAGCACCTCGGCCGATGCGGTGTTCAGGTTCACCGGCGTGGGCGTGGGCAGGATATCGAGATAGGGACGCAGGCGATCGGCGGTGGCGGCATCGAGTGCGCCCCTCGCGACCAGCTCTTTCGCGAGGTCGTCGAAGCGGTCGGGCGCGGGCGCGCTGCCCATGCGCTCGGCAATGACCTTGGCGAGCTCGGTCTTGGCGCCGACCACCGCAAGCAGACGTTTGAGGATCGCCAGCCGCTGCTCGTCGACCTGCTCGCCGACGACGAGGCCGGTCAGGTTGATGCGCGCCTGCGCATCGCGCATGCGGCCCGACACGAATGCCGCGTCGTTGTCGGCGAAGGGCAAGGGCGCTGCGTCGCGCGTCGCGGGTGACGACGCGGGCGTAGCCGCGAGGTCGTCGGTCACGCGCGTCTCCGCAAGAGGCACGGCCCAGATCTCGCCGAGATGATCGACTGCCGACGTGCGCGCGTCCTGCAGCAGAATCAGTCGCGCCCATTCGAGCGACGAGCGCGCCAGCCAGCGCGCCTGGCCGAGCGCATCCTGGTTCTCGACCTTGCGCACCGCGATCGATTGCCGCCACATCATCGCCGAGACGGCGACGGTCGCGGCTGCGACCACGACCAGCGCGGTGATGATCGCGACGCCACGTTGCGCATGTCGTGAAGAGCATCGCAGGGGTGGTCTCATCCGCCGCTGCCGATCAGGAAGATGCGAACCACTTCGGTCCCGTCGGCGCGCGCGATCGACAGGCGTATGCCGGTCGCCGCCGCCACGAGCGGTTGCCCGAGCGCGGTCAAGGGCCCTGCGGCCGGGTTGGCGTTGCCGGTGGCGGCGGCTGCACCGGACGCAACATTGTTCGCGGCATTGTTCGCGGCATTGTTCGGATCCGCCGAGGGCGCGCCGGGATTGGCCGCGCCATTGGGCGACGCCACCACGCCCGCCGGCCGCGGCTGCTGAGGAGGCGGTGCGAGCGGCTCGGTCGCGAGTCCCTTGATGCGCACCCAGCCACCCTTCGCGCCGGCGGTCCACGCTTCGATCACGAGCTTGGCAATGCCGTCCTGCAGAACCATGGGCGCGACCGCCTCATCGGCGGTACGGGTCAGCGCGCCGTTGACGAAGCGGTATTGGACCGCAGCGTTGCCCGCGACCAGCCGCAGCGTGCCGCTGACGTCGATCTGCGCATCGCGCGCCAGCATCGCGTCGCGTTCGATGCGCGCGAAGGAGCGCTGCATGACGTCGATGGTCTCCTGCGACGACGCGATCGCCTCGCGTTCGCGCAGCAGCGTGTCGAGACCGCGCCACGAGAAGACCGCGATCAGCGCGAGGATTGATGCGGCGACGATCAGTTCGAGCAACGTGAAGCCCGCGGCACGATGCGAGGCCGAAGGGATATGCGATGGCGTGCGCGACGGTGCGCTCGGCGATCTCACGGCAGGCTCGACTGAAACGACAGGCGATGCGCGAGCTGTCGGTTGCGATCGACGGCGTCATAGACGCGCACATCGACGCGCCGCATCGCCGGGTTGGGCGTGGTGCGCACATCGACCACGCACACCATCGCGATATCGATCTGAGGACACTGCGACTCGCTCACGCCCACCGCGGGAAAGGTGCGCGCGAGCCTCACTTCGGCCAAGCGGTTCTCGGCGCTCCAGCCGGCCAGCGTCGTGCGCCGCAGCGCATCCTGCGTGACGATCATCGTGCCGCCCGCGCGCATCGAAGCGGCCAGCACCAGCGAAACGATCACGAGCGCAATCAGCACTTCGATCAACGTGAAGCCCTGCCGCCGCGGGTTCGATGGTCGTCGCGCGCGCATGGCCGTCATGCGCCCGGCTCGACCCAGTAGCGGCCGACGCCATCGCTCTTGAGCACGACGGTCTTGCCGTCGGCTTCGAGCGTGAGCGCGAACGCGGGTTGCAGGCCATCGCGCGGAAAGGCAATCGAGGTGCCCCCATCGCCACCGGCGTTAGCCGAGGACGCGCCGCTGCGCACGTCCCAGCGCGCTACATCGCTGGCCATCAACGAGAGACGCATCGGCGCGAGATCCCAGGCGCGCGCCCGAAACTGCGCGTCGCCTTGCATCGCGCGCCAACCATCGTGCTCGCGACGAAAGAACGCATAGCCTTTCTCGTCGCCGCGCCATGCGATCGGATGCGAAGTGAGTTGCGCTTCTTCGGCGGCGAGCGCGAACAGGGTCTCGAGGCGCTCGGCATCGCGTTTCAATTTCGCCTGCGGGTCGGGCGCGATCGACAGCGACACGAGCCCGAGCATGATGCCGATGACGACCAGCACCACCAGCATTTCGACCAGCGTGTAACCAGACTGAGCACGATGCGCACGCCGCGCAAACTGCGCACACACAGCGCCCTTCGCGAAAATCACAGATCCCACGAACCGATGTCGGCATCGTTGCCGGTGCCGCCCGGCTGACCGTCGGCGCCGAACGAAAAAATGTCGATCTCGCCATGCACACCCGGCTGCAGGTACTGGTAGGCGTTGCCCCACGGGTCCTTGGGCAACTTGTCGAGATAACCACCCGTCTTCCAGTTGTTGGGAATCGGATCGACCGTCGGCTTCTCGACCAGCGCCTTCAATCCCTGATCGGTGGTCGGGTAGCGCTGATTGTCGCGGCGGTAGAGCTTGAGCGCGGCGACCAGCGTGGCCACGTCCTGGCGGGCCGCGACGATACGCGCATCGTCGGAACGCCCGATGATCTTGGGCACGATCAACGCGGCGAGGATGCCGAGGATGGCGACGACCACCATGACTTCGACCAGCGTGAAGCCTCGATGCCGCGCCCGATGCCGCGCTCGATCAAGCGGACGATGGCGCGCGTTCGCACGAAATGCTTGTTTCAAGAATGACTCCATCGACGAAGGTTCGAAAACGGGTTGCGGGGTGGCCTGCGCGGTCACTTGCGCAGTCACTTGCGCAGTCACTTGCGCAGTCACTTGCGCGGTCACTTGCGCAGTCACTTGCGCAGTCACTTGTATTATGCAGCGTCGTCATGACGCCCTTGCGCGCAACGCCGCGCGATCGACCGCGCGACAATGCGGCTTGACCCACCTACGTACGTGATCGTGCTCCCCATGGTTTCGATGCAAAGACTTCCCCGGCTCGTCGAACTGATCCTCACGCTGATCCTCTGCGGCGTGATTGCGCTCTGGGTGGTGCGCATGCTGCGCGGCGAATCGATCGCCGTGCCGCCCGCGGCGAACGCGGGCATGACGGCCGGCGCCGGCCGTGTCGAAGAAGTCCTCGCCAGCGCGCGCCTGTTCGGCTCGCGTCGGCCCGGCGTGCTGTCGGACAACGTGCGCGCACTGGGCGTCGTCGCCGATGCCAGCGGGCAAGGCAGCGTGATCGTCAGCGTCGATGGGCAGGCGCCGCGCGTCTATCGCGTCGGCGACACGCTCGACGGCCGACGCGTGACGGCGATTCACGCCGGCGAGATCGAACTCGAATCGGGCGGTGCGCGTCAGGTGTTTCGCCTGCCCGAGTCGCGGCCGGCGGCACAGGGGCTGACGATCATCGGGTCGGGTCCGGCAAGCTCGATGCCGACGCCGGTCGCGTCGCCGCCTGCGATATCGCCTTACGCGGCCCCGCCGCCCGCGATGCAGCGGCAGCCGCAACTGGGTTATCCGCCGCCGCAGAACGCTTCGCAACCCGCGGTCGCACCGCCGAGTTCATCGCTGAACCAGTAACGCTCGCCGTCACGTCTCCTCTCGCCGCGTGGCGATCAGGGTCTTCACCCCCTGTCTGGGCAACGAAGGCCGATCGGCTTCCACGGCAGCGAGAGGCTCGACCTCCTTCATCGACCTCAGGCTGCGCACGCTCAGCTCCTGGTAGGTCTTCGTCCCTTGGAGCTTCCACGCTATTTCGCGCTCGGTCAGTTCGCGCTTGACCTTCGCCGGCACCCCGGCGGCGAGCCAACCCGCTGCGATCTTCATCCCGGCCGGCACGAACGACGATGCCGCGACGAAAGCGCGCTCGCCGACTTCCGCTTCGTCCATCACCACCGCGTTCATGCCGATCAACGCGTCGCGCCTGACGACGCAACCGTGCAGCACCGCACCGTGCCCGACGTGGCCGTTCTCTTCGATCAGTGTCACCGCGCCGGGGAAACCGTGGACCACGCAGGTGTCCTGCAGGTTCGAGCCGGCTTCCATGACGATGCGACCGAAGTCGCCGCGCAACGATGCGCACGGGCCGACATAACAGCCGGGTCCGACGATCACGTCGCCGATCAGGACGGCGCTCGGATGCACGTAGGCGGTGGGATCGACGACCGGCGTCAATCCATCGATGGAGTAACACGTCATGACGGCTCCTCGCTCTGTTCGCAATGAGACCGACGAAGTGTCGCTCATCGGCGTCCTCCAACGCGATTGACCGACCAATCGGTCGGGAATACAATCCGCGCTACCCTTCAGGTGTCAACGCATCCGCCATGGCCGATCGATCCCCGCAAGACATCGCAGACCACGTCCGCCAGGGCATGCTCGTCAACGACCGCGCCACGCGGGCGCTCGGCATGCAGGTCGTCGAAGTGGCGCCGGGATGCGCGACGCTGACGATGACGGTGCGCGAAGACATGCTCAACGGCCACGACATCTGCCACGGCGGCCTGATCACCACGCTCGCCGACTCGTCGTTCGCGTTCGCCTGCAATTCGTACAACGAACTCACGGTCGCATCGGGGTTCTCGGTCGATCTGGTCGCACCGGCCCGGCTCGGCGATGTGCTGACCGCGCGCTGCGAGGAAGTATCGAAGGCCGGGCGCACCGGTGTCTATGACGCCACCGTCACCAATCATCGCAACGAACGCATCGCAATGTTTCGCGGACGCTCGTACACCATCAAGGGCAAGCCCGCGGTGCCCGACGGCGCGGCGTAGGATCGCGAACATGATCATCAAGACACCCGCCCCGGACGACCTCGAGACTATCGAGCGCGCGAGTCGCGACGAGATCGCGGCCTTGCAGTTGTCGCGCCTGCGTGGAACGCTGACGCGCGCCTACGAACACGTGCCGCACTATCGCAAGACCTGGGATGCCGCGGGCGTGCATCCCGGCGACGTCAAAGCTCTTGCGGACCTCGCCAAGTTTCCCTTCACGACCAAGAAGGATCTGCGCGACAACTATCCGTTCGGCATGTTCGCGGTGCCGCGCGAACAGGTGGCGCGCATCCACGCGTCGTCGGGCACGACCGGCAAGCCGACCGTGGTGGGCTACACGCAGAACGACATCGACACCTGGGCCGATCTGGTCGCGCGTTCGATCCGCGCGGCGGGCGGCCGGCGCGGCGACATGGTCCACGTCGCGTACGGCTACGGCCTGTTCACCGGCGGACTCGGCGCGCATTACGGCGCCGAGCGGCTCGGGTGCACGGTGATCCCGATGTCGGGCGGCCAGACCGAGAAGCAGGTGCAGCTGATCGTCGACTTCAAGCCCGACATCATCATGGTCACGCCGAGCTACATGCAGGTGATCGTCGAAGAGTTCGAGCGTCAGGGGCTGGATGCGAAGGCGAGTTCGTTGAAGGTCGGCATCTTCGGCGCCGAGCCGTGGACCGAGGCGATGCGGCGCGACATCGAGGCGCGCGCGGGGCTCGATGCCGTGGACATCTACGGCCTCTCCGAAGTGATGGGTCCCGGCGTCGCGTCCGAGTGCATCGAAAGCAAGGACGGGCCCGTGATCTGGGAAGACCACTTCTACCCCGAGATCGTCGATCCCGAAACCGGCGAACCGGTGCCCGACGGCGAAGAGGGCGAACTGGTCTTCACGTCGCTGACCAAGGAAGCGCTGCCGATCGTCCGCTATCGCACGCGCGACCTCACGCGCCTGTTGCCGCCAACCTCGCGCGCGTTTCGCCGCATGGGCAAGATCGTCGGTCGCAGCGACGACATGCTGATCATCCGCGGGGTGAACGTGTTTCCGACGCAGATCGAGGAGATCGTGCTTCAGCACGTCAAGCTTTCGGGCCAGTATCAGATCGTCGTCAGCCGCAATGGCCATCTCGACGAGGTCGAACTGCGCTGCGAATTTCAGCCGGGTATATCGAACGAGGACGCGGACGTCGACGCGAACGAAGTGGCGAAGTGGTTGCAGCATCGCATCAAGGCGCTGGTCGGCATCTCGACGCGCGTCACGGTGTTGCCGACCAATTCGATCGAACGAACGCTGGTCGGCAAGGCCAAACGAGTGATCGATACACGGCCGCGCTAACGGCCCAAAGGACAGACCATGTACACGCAAGCGATGGACACGATGGACAAGGATGACGGCGACGCGAAGAAAGCCGTGCGCTCGACCGAGGAGATGCGCCTCGTGGAAGCCTTCGACAAGCGCATCGATGCGGGCGACTTCATCGAGGCCAAGGACTGGATGCCGGACCACTATCGCAAGACGCTGGTGCGCCAGATCAGCCAGCACGCGCATTCGGAAATCGTCGGCATGCTGCCCGAGGGCAACTGGATCACGCGTGCGCCGAGCCTGAAGAGGAAGGCGATCCTGCTCGCCAAGGTGCAGGACGAAGGCGGCCACGG
>JBBQCA010000015.1:0-27627 GCA_038318315.1 Burkholderiales bacterium
AAGGCTTTCTGGTTGCGGGTTTGTTGTGGTGCGCGATGGCCGGACTGGCCACGCCACTCGGCTTCGCGATCGCGAACTTCTTTCTGGTCTGCGTGATCGTCGCCGGTGTGTTCGGCGCGATCACGGTCAATCGCAAGATTCTCTGGGTCCAGGCGCTGCCCGGTGCGATCGCGCTGGTCCTCGTGTGGCTCGCGCGCTGAACTTTTGGCGACGCCTGCTGACCTATCGAAGTCAGGAAGACTCAACGAGGAGCGCGCGATGATCAAGAAGAGCGGATCGGCCTATTGGCACGGCGGCATCAAGGATGGCGGCGGCACCATCTCGACCGAGAGCGGCGTGCTCAAGGAAGCGCCTTACGGATTCAACGCGCGCTTCGAAGGCGGCAAGGGCAGCAACCCCGAAGAGCTGATCGGCGCCGCGCATGCGGCCTGCTTCTCGATGGCCTTGTCGCTGCAACTCGGCGAAGCGGGCATGACAGCCGAAAGCATACGCACCACGGCCACGGTATCGCTCGACAAGGATGCGGGCGGCTTCACGATCAAGGCGGTGCACCTCGACGTCACCGTCAAGATCCCGCGCGCCGAGAAGAGCGCTTTCGAGATGGCGGTTCAGGCGGCGAAAACAGGATGCCCGGTTTCGAAATTGCTGAACGCCGAGATCACGATGGACGCGAAGCTCGAGAGCTGATCAGTTCTGCTGCAGGACGTCCGCGCCCTTGGGCGGCGTGAACGTGAACGTAGCCGCGTCGACCTTGGGGTTGCGCTCGACGTCGCTGAACGTGAGCATGGTGACCTGGCCCAGCGCATCGCGCAGTTCCATCGCCGCGAGTGCGCCGCTGCGAAAGCCTATCGATATCTTTTCGAATGCGGTGTCCCGAGACTTCGGCCTGGCCTCCAGCCACGCGACGCCATCGCGCACGCCGACATCCTTCAGTTCGAAGTTCTTGTCGAGGTCGTTGCTGCCGAACAGTATCGATGCAGGCGTGCCTCCGAGCGCATCGCCGAGCTTCTTCACGGTGACCTGGTTCAGGTCCTTGTCGTAGATCGACAGCTTGTCGCCATCGGCCACCAGCACCTGTTCGTAGGGCTTGCTGTAGGTCCAGCGAAACCGGCCCGGCCGCGCGAACACGAAGTCGCCGCTGGTGGGCTGCGCCGCCTTCCTGTTGCGCGAGACGACCTGCTGCGTGAAGTTGCCCTTCGCGGTTTTGGTCTGGGTCGCGAAGGCATGCAGATCGTCGATCGCGTTGGCGTACGACGGCGCGCCGAATAGCGCAAGTACCGCCATCGCCGCGGCGATGGCGATCTTGTTTGCGTAGCGAACCAGCGTCGTGCTCGTGTTCGAGGTCATGTGTGTCGTGATGTCGGGCGTTGTTTGCTCAGAGCGCGCATGCTGGACGCGGTTCCAGTGTGGACCGCTGTTCTTGAAACAAGACGTGACATCGGACGCTCTGTCCTCGAGAGGTCGAATCACTCGTTGCCCGACGCGGGCACGAGGATCTCGCGATTACCGCTGGTCTGCATTGCCGACACCAGCCCCGCCTTCTCCATGTCTTCGAGCAGGCGCGCCGCACGGTTGTAGCCGATGCGCAGCTTGCGTTGCACGTACGAGATCGAGGCGCGTCGGTCCTTGAGCACGATCGCGACCGCTTCGTCGTAGAGCGCGTCGGCCTCGCCGCCGTTGACGTTCGATGACGCGTCGCCGCCGTCGTCGCCATCGCCCAGCGTGCCGCCTTCGAGGATGCCTTCGATGTAATTCGGTCCGCCCTGCGCCGCGGCCTGCTTCTTCAGGTGCTCGACCACCGCGTGCACTTCCTCGTCAGCCACGAAGGCACCATGCACGCGCTGCGGCAGGCCACTGCCGGGCGGCAGATATAGCATGTCGCCCATGCCGAGCAATGCTTCAGCGCCCGATTGATCGAGGATGGTGCGGCTGTCGATCTTCGACGAGACCTGGAACGCGATGCGCGTCGGGATGTTGGCCTTGATCAGGCCGGTGATCACGTCCACGCTCGGTCGTTGCGTCGCGAGGATCAGGTGGATGCCCGCCGCGCGCGCCTTCTGCGCGATGCGCGCGATCAGCTCCTCGACCTTCTTGCCGACCACCATCATCAGGTCGGCCAGCTCGTCGATCACGATCACGATAGTGGGCAGCTTGTCGAGCGGCTCGGGCGCCTCGGGCGTGAGCGAGAACGGATTGCCGATCTTCTCCTCGCGCTTGGCCGCCTCGCCGATCTTGTTGTTGTAGCCCGCGAGATTGCGCACGCCGAGTTTCGACATCAGCTTGTAGCGCCGCTCCATCTCGGCCACGGCCCAGTTCAACGCGTGCCCGGCCTGCCGCATGTCGGTGACGACCGGCGCGAGGAGATGCGCGATGCCTTCGTAGACCGACAGCTCGAGCATCTTCGGGTCGATCATGATCAGGCGCACCTGATTGGCCTCGGCCTTGTAGAGCAGCGACAGGATCATTGCGTTGATCCCCACCGACTTGCCCGACCCCGTCGTACCGGCCACCAACAGGTGCGGCATCTTCGCGAGATCGGCGATCACGGGGCGGCCCGCGATGTCCTTGCCGAGCGCGAGCGTCAACGGCGAAGGGCTCTCGTTGTAGACCTGCGAGCCGAGGATCTCGGAGAGGCGCACGGCCTGGCGACGCGGGTTCGGCAATTCGAGGCCCATCGTGGTCTTGCCGGGAATGGTCTCGACCACGCGGATCGACACCAGCGACAGCGCACGCGCCAGGTCCTTCGCGAGATTTACGATCTGGCTGCCCTTGACGCCGGTGGCGGGCTCGATCTCGTAGCGCGTGATGATCGGGCCCGGATGCGCGGCCACCACCTGCACATCGACGCCGAAGTCCTTCAACTTCTTCTCGATCAATCGCGACGTGAACTCGAGCGTTTCGGGACTGACCGTCTCCTGCATCACCGGCGGCGGCGCGAGCAGCGACAGCGGTGGCAGCGTGGTCTCGGGGATCTCGGCGAACAGCGGGACCTGCTTCTCCTTGGTCACGCGCGTCGACTGCGGAACCGCCACGACCTGCGGCTCGATGCGGATCGGCGGCGCGTCCTCGATGCGCGTGCGTTCCTGCACGACCACCTCTTCGCGCTGGACCGCGGCCTCGGCGCCCACCGCGCGATCCTCGCGCGCTTCACGCCGCAGCTTGAACAACATCACCGTGCCTTCGAGTGCCCCGCCGACGCGCTCGGCGATCGCCAGCCACGACCATCCGGTGAAGAGCGAGAAGCCGATCGCGAAGACCACCAGCAGAGCGAGCGTGGCACCGGTCATGCCGAAGGCGTGCGTAAGGAGTCGCACTTCCTCGCCGCCGATCACGCCGCCGGGGCCCTGCGGCAATCCGTGGGAAAGGCCGGCGGCACGCAGGTATTCGATGCCGCACGATGCGATCAGCATCACGATGAAACCCGTCACGTGCACCCACACCGGTTCGGGCGGTGCATCGTCGTCTGGCAGAAGGCGGCTGCGTACGAGTGCGCGATAGCCGATCGCGACGCGGCTGGCGAACAGCACGATCAGCCAATACGCCGAGTAGCCGAACACCGACAGCAACACGTCGGCGAGCCAGGCGCCGAAGCGGCCGCCACGATTGCCGAGGCTGGCAACGACTGCGTCGTGCGACCAGCCCGGATCGCCCGCGCTGTAGGTCACGAGGATCAGGAAGAGGTAGATCGCGAGTGCCGCGAATGCCAGCCAGCGCGCTTCGCGCAACAGGCGCGAGGCGCGCGAAGGCTCGCCAGAGGGTTCGCCATTGCGCGCGTTGCTCCGCGCGTTCGCGCCCAGGTTTGCGAAGGGTCGCGCACGCGGCGCGCCGCGGCTGGCGATGCTGGATGTCGATGAAGGTGATGCGGAACGAGGCATCGGGGGATTATATCGACGTGGGTGGCGACGATGACGTGCCGCGGCTCGCGATCGCTTCGATCCTTACCGATCGCGCATCTATAATCCGATCGTCCTCGGCGCTGCTGATGCTCGAGTCAGATGCTTGCGGTTGGCACCGACGTCCCCATCTCCATCCCCTATCTCTCTTTCTCGCTCGATCATGTCCGCACCCAAACACGCGCGCGTCCTCATCCTCGGCTCGGGCCCGGCCGGCTACACCGCCGCCGTCTATGCAGCGCGCGCCAACCTCAAGCCGATGCTCATCACCGGCCTCGCGCAAGGCGGCCAGTTGATGACCACGACCGTTGTCGACAACTGGCCCGCCGATGCCGAAGGCGTGCAGGGTCCCGACCTGATGCAGCGTTTCCTCGCGCACGCCGAGCGCTTCGAGACCGAGATCGTGTTCGATCACATCCACACCGCGAAGCTCGATCGCCGCCCCTTCCTCTTGATCGGCGACTCCGCGCATTACACCTGCGACACGTTGATCGTCGCGACCGGGGCTTCGGCGATGTATCTCGGGCTGCCGTCGGAAGAAGCCTTCATGGGCAGGGGCGTATCGGGCTGCGCGACCTGCGACGGCTTCTTCTACAAGGGACAGGAAGTCGCGGTCATCGGCGGCGGCAACACCGCGGTCGAGGAAGCGCTCTATCTGTCGAACATCGCCAAGAAGGTCACTGTGATCCATCGCCGCGAAAAATTTCGCGCCGAGGCGATACTCGTCGACAAGCTCAAGGAGAAGGAAAAATCGGGCGCCGTCGAGATCAAGTGGAACGCGAGACTCGACGAAGTGCTGGGCGACGCCTCCGGAGTGACCGGCATGCGCGTGGCATCGACCGTCGATGGCAAGACCACCGACGTCGCGCTGTCGGGCGTCTTCATCGCGATCGGCCATCGGCCCAATACCGAGCTCTTCGAAGGCCAGGTCGAAATGAAGAACGGCTACATCATCTCCAAGGGCTGCCTCTCGGGGCAGGCCACCGAGACCAGCGTCCCCGGCGTGTTCGCCGCGGGCGACGTGCAGGACCACGTCTATCGTCAGGCGATCACGAGCGCCGGCACGGGCTGCATGGCCGCGCTCGATGCACAGCGTTTTCTCGAAAACCTCGACGTGCCGGTATCCGAAGAAGAGTCGGTGGCAGCCCTCTGAGCGCGCGTGCAACCGCACGCACACACTCATTTCATGCAACGAGACATACGCCGATTTCAAGACCTCGCGACGCTGCGCGATGGGCTTGAGCGCGAGGGGCTCGAACGTGCGCGACGCGAGCGCGAAGAACGCCAAGCAACCGCGCGAGCCGATCGCGAAGCCAACGTGTTCAGGGACGCGGTGGGTGCGGTCGAACCCTTGAAGGTCGCCGCGAGGGTACAGCACCCGCGCCCCCGACCCGCGCCGATCGCCCATCAACATCGCCGCGACGAAGCCGCGGCGCTGGCCGAATCGATCTCGGACGAACTCGAAACCGATGTGGTGCTCGACGCCGATGAGGATGCCTCATGGCGGCGCGAAGGCATCGCGCCCGACGTGATCAGGAAGCTGCGGCGCGCCCACTGGATCGTTCAATCGGAACTCGATCTGCACGGCGCGCGCGTCGGTCAGGCGCGGGACATGCTCGGTGATTTCCTGCGCGATTCGATCAAGCACCGACTGCGCTGCGTGCGCGTTGTCCACGGCAAGGGTCACGGATCGATCGGCAAGCAGCCGGTGCTCAAAGGCAAGGTGCGCGGCTGGCTGATGCAGAAGGAAGAGGTGCTCGCCTTCTGCCAGGCGCGCGAGTGCGACGGCGGGGGTGGCGCGCTGATCGTCCTGCTACGGCCCTGCTGAAACTTCAGTTCGCGGCGTCAATTCGCGGCATAACTTCGCCGCGTCAATTCACCACCTCGGCCGGCTGCCGGAGCAACAGCGCGAGCAGGCGCGCGATCTCTTCGCGCATCTTGCGGCGATCGACGATCATGTCGATCGCGCCCTTCTGCAGCAGGAATTCCGAACGCTGAAAGCCTTCCGGCAATTTCTCGCGCACCGTCTGCTCGATCACGCGCGGACCCGCGAAGCCGATCAACGCATTCGGCTCGGCCATCACCACGTCGCCCATGAAGGCGAAGCTGGCGGACACCCCGCCCATGGTGGGATCGGTCAGCACGCTGATGAAGGGCAGCTTCGCCGCCGACAACTTGGTCAGCATGCCGGTGGTCTTGGCCATCTGCATCAACGACAACAAACCTTCCTGCATGCGCGCGCCGCCGGTTGCGGTCACGCAGATGAATGGGACCTTCTGTTCGATCGCGGTCTCCACGCCGCGCGCAAAGCGCTCGCCCACCACCGACCCCATCGAGCCACCCATGAAACCGAATTCGAAGACCGCGAGCACGACCGGCACGGTGTGGATCGCGCCGGCCATCACGACCATGGCATCGGTTTCCTGCGTGGCTTCCATCGCGTCCTTCAGGCGATCGGAATACTTCTTGCTGTCCTTGAACTTGAGCGTATCGAGCGGCAACGTGTCGCGCCCGATCTCGAAGCGTCCCTCGGGGTCGAGCATCGCCTCGATGCGTTCGCGCGCGCCGATGCGCATGTGGTGATCGCACTTCGGACAGACCTGGCAATTCTTTTCGAGGTCGGCCTTGTAGAGCACCGTCTCGCAGCTCGGGCATTTGACCCACAGGCCTTCGGGGATGCGGCGCTGCGCGCCATCGTTGCGTTGTATGCGCGGCGGCAGCAGCTTCTCGATCCAGCTCATGCTCTATCCTTTTTTCCCGATCGCACGCCCTGATCGAGCGCGCTCCGTATGCCGCTCACGAATTGCTCGACGGCATCGACCTCGCCGCCCGCGGGTGCGGACTCGATGGCCTCGATGATACGACTTCCGATCACGACCGCATCGGCGACCTCGGCCACAGCGCAGGCGCTGGCCGCATCGCGGATGCCGAAGCCCACGCCGATCGGTATCGAGGTGTGCGCCCTGATCAGCGGCAGCTTGTCGGCCACGGCCGCGACGTCGAGCGCCGCGGAACCGGTGATTCCCTTGAGGCTCACGTAGTACACATACCCCGATGCCGCGCGCGCGACGCACGCGATGCGCTCGTCGCTCGAGGTCGGCGCAAGCAGATAGATGCTGGCGATGCCGGCACCCTTCAAGGCAGCCGCGTAGTCTTCGGACTCCTCGGGCGGATAGTCGACCACCAGCACGCCATCGACTCCCGCATCGCGCAGTTCGGCCGCGAGCGCAACCAGCCCGCCGCGACGCGAGGCCAGCAGTTCGAAAGGATTCGCATAGCCCATCAGCACCACCGGCGTGGCAACGTCGTCGCGCCGGAACGAGCGCACGCATTCGATGGTCGCCTCGAGCCCCACGCCGTTGCGAATCGCGCGCTCGGTCGCGCGCTGGACCACCGGGCCGTCGGCCGAGGGGTCGGAGAACGGCACGCCCAGTTCGATCACGTCCGCGCCCGCGCGCGCGAGCGCATGCATCAACGCGACCGTCATCGCGGCTGACGGATCGCCCGCAGCGATGTAGGGGATCAGTCCGGTGCGGCCTTGCGTGGCGAGCGATGCGAAACGGGTCGCGATGCGCGCGCCGACCACGGCCGCCGCCGTGTTCGTGACCGTCGTCGCTGCTGCCGTCGCTGCGGCCATCGGTACGGGTGTCGGGGTGTTCATGCGTCGGTCCGCTCGCGCGCCGTCGAGACGATGTGCAGATCCTTGTCGCCGCGCCCCGAGAGGTTGACGAGCACGATGGCATCTTTCGCCATCGTCGGCGCGAGCTTCGCGGCATACGCGAGCGCATGGCTCGATTCGAGCGCGGGGATGATGCCCTCGATGCGACAGCAATCGTGAAACGCCGCCAGCGCTTCGACATCGGTGGCCCCGACGTACTCGGCGCGGCCGGTGTCCTTCAGCCATGCATGCTCGGGGCCGACACCGGGATAGTCGAGGCCGGCCGAGATCGAATGCGTCTCGCGGATCTGGCCGTTGTCGTCCTGCAGGACATAGGTGCGATTGCCGTGGAGCACGCCCGGCGAGCCGCGCTGCAGGCTTGCCGCATGACGCGAGGTATCGAGCCCGTCGCCGGCCGCCTCGACGCCGATCAGGCGCACCGATGGGTCATCGACGTAGTCGTGGAAGATGCCCATCGCGTTGCTGCCACCGCCCACGCACGCGACGATCACGTCGGGTTGCCGGCCCGCGCGCTCGGGCATCTGCCAGCGACACTCGCGGCCCACCACCGCGTTGAAGTCGCGCACCATCATCGGATAGGGATGTGGGCCTGCGACGGTGCCGATGATGTAGAAGGTGTTCTCGACGTTGGTGACCCAGTCGCGCATCGCTTCGTTGAGCGCATCCTTCAATGTCTTCGATCCCGACTCGACCGGCACGACGCGCGCGCCGAGCAGGTTCATGCGCAGCACGTTGGCCGACTGACGCGCCACGTCTTCGCTGCCCATGTACACCACGCACTCCATGCCGAAGCGCGCGGCCACCGTTGCGGTGGCGACGCCGTGCTGACCCGCACCGGTCTCGGCGATCACGCGCGGCTTGCCCATGCGACGCGCGAGCAGCGCCTGGCCGACGGTATTGTTGATCTTGTGCGCGCCAGTGTGATTGAGATCCTCGCGCTTCATCCAGATCTGCGCGCCTCCCAGCCGTTCGCTCCATCGGCGCGCGTGATAGATCGGGCTCGGCCGGCCGACGTAGTGCGCGAGCTCGTCGCTCAGTTCGGCGACGAAGTCGGGATCGTTGCGATAACGCGCATAGGCCGCCTCGAGTTCATCGAGCGCGCGCATCAGGGTCTCGGCCACGAAGCGGCCGCCATAGGGACCGAAGTGGCCGCGCGCGTCCGGTCGCGCCGCGCTCGTCGCATCCAATGCACTGCGCGCCGCGTGAAGCGCGGCCAAAGAGGGAATGCTCATCGAAGAAGCCTAACGAAGAGACTGGTCTGCCGAATGGTCGGCCAGGCGGACCGCAGCAACGAACTGCCGCATGGCGTCCGCGTCCTTGATGCCCTTGGCGCTCTCGATGCCCGAAGACACATCGACCGCCCAGGGCCGCACGCGAGCGATCGCGTCAGCGACGTTTGCTGTGCTCAAGCCACCACTCAAAACGACCCGACGCGCGGCGGCGGGACCGATGAGTGGACTGGGAACGAGTGACCAATCGAAGACCTTTCCTGAGCCGCCATAGCCGGCGGTGTGCGCATCGAGCAGAAGAGCGGCCGCATCACGATACGCCTTGGCGAATTCTAGCAAATCGAGGCCGGCGGTGACGCGGGCGGCTTTCATGTAGGGCCGCGCGAACGCCCTGCAGGCAGCGGGTGTTTCCTCACCGTGAAACTGCAGCAGCGACAAGGGCACGCGCTCGAGCACCGCCGCGATGTCGTCAGCCGATGCGTTGACGAACAGCCCGACGGTGGCGATCGACGCCGGCACGCGCGCGACGAGCTCGGCGGCGCGGGCGATCGAGAGATGCCGTGGGCTGGGCGGATAGAACACGAAGCCGAGCG
Organism: Burkholderiales bacterium; assembly: GCA_038318315.1. GTDB lineage: Bacteria > Pseudomonadota > Gammaproteobacteria > Burkholderiales > Burkholderiaceae_D > CAHJXF01. The sequence continues at coordinate 9,395 of JBBQCA010000015.1, forward strand.
CGTCGACGCCCAGCGACAGCGCGTGCTCGATGTCCTCTTCGCGCGTCATGCCGCAGAACTTGATGCGCGTTCCGGTCGCGCCTTCGTCGCTCTCGAGAAATCGATCGCTCATGGCGCAAAGCCCGCGTGGATGGTCGAGAACGGCGGTGGTTCGGGAAGCATGATCTCTTCAGGGTAATCGACCTTCGCCAGGTAGAGGCCATCGGGCATGAAGGTCGGCGCGGCGACCGCGCGATCGCGGCCTGCCAGCAGTTCTGCGATCCACGATGGATCGTGTCGTTCGCGACCGACCGCGACCAGCGCGCCGACCAGGTTGCGCACCATGTGATGCACGAAGGCGTTGGCCCTGAACGTGAAGCGCACGAAGTTTCCGCTGCGCTCGGTCGCCACGTGGGTCATGCTCTTGACCGGCGATCTGGCCTGGCACTCGGCGCTGCGAAATGCGGAGAAGTCGTGCGTGCCGACGAGCGCTCGCGACGCCGCGCGCATCGCGTCGATATCCAGCGGCGCATGCATCCATCCGGCGCGGCCGACCCAGTGCGGCGATCGATGCGGCTGGATCAGCAGCAGGTAGTGATAGGTGCGCGCAACGGCCAGGAAGCGTGCATCGAAACCCTCGTCGGCGACGGCGGACCAGGTCACGGCGATCGATTCGGGCAGCAAGGCGTTGACGCCTCGCACCCAGCCTTGCAGGGTGCGCGTGGCTCCACAATCGAAATGCACGACCTGCCCCAGGGCATGCACGCCCGCATCGGTGCGACCTGCACAAGCGACACGGATCGACTGGTTGGCGAACTGCGCGAGCGCCGCCTCGAGCGCATCCTGCACGGTGCGACGATGCCGCTGCGATTGCCAGCCGTGCCAGGCACGGCCGTCGTATTGAACGCCCAGTGCAAGGCGGGTCACGGCCGGATCACGACGGCGGCATCGACGGCGGCATCGATCACGGCATCGATGACTGGAGTGCGCCGCGGGCCTGCATCGCACCCAAGCCGCGTATCCTCGCCTGACTGCGTCAGCCGAGTTCGCCGATCAATTGGCGCGCGCGATCGGCTTGCAACGAGTCGCCGCTGCGAACCACTTCTTCGAGCAGCTCGCGGGCACCATCGGTATCGCCGATGTCCCGATAGGCCAGCGCGAGATCGAGCTTGGTCGCCATCGCCTGCCACACATCGGTCCGCGTCGCGTCGTTGGCGTCGCTGGATCTCAGCTCGGTGGCCTGGTAGCCGGAATCGAGATTGAGATTGACGTTCGAGAACGCGTCGTAGGGTTCGGTCTTTTCGAACTGCTGCGAGTCGAGCGCGTGCTTGGCATCCTGCGAGCGCGGGTCAACAGGTTGTGTCGCCTCCCCCGAATAATTTTCCAGCGGCTGCGTCATCGCATGCAGATCGCCCGAAATGCTCGAACCGAAAATGTCCGATGCCGTGAAGCTGTCGGCCTCGGCGCGACGCGGTGGCTCGGGCTCCTGTTCGGCACGCACACGAAACGCGGGCAAGTTCACCGCCGTGCGGGCGGCAGGATCGGAAACGCCGAACGCCGACGCGGTGAAGGGATCGACCATCGGTTTGTCGGTCTCGCCGACATCGAAGTCGAGGCCGCCGCTGCGAGTGGTATGCGCCGGCGTGGCTTCATGCGCGGGCACTCGATTTCCGGTATCGGCCAGCAACGGCGCGACGCCGACATCGGTCAGGCCGAGGTTGAAATCGAGGTCCATCGCGGGTACGGGACCCGGGGCGACCGGCGGTTCGAAGCGCGGCATCGGGTCGGTACGGGTGAGCTCATCTACGCCATTCGTCGTGCGCTCTGCGCCCGAGGTCGAGTTGCGCATATTGAAGTTCGATGCGGCGAGACCGGCTGCTGCCGTGCCCAGCACCGCCGCGCCCAGCCCCGCGCCTGGCGACGACGTCGCGGCGCGGACCGGTGTGGTCGCCGAACCCACGCTGGAACCGGATGCTGTGCTTCCTGTCGGTGCGACCTCGGCAGCCGGCATCTCGCGATACAGAGGATTGTGCGGATCGATGCTCGCCCCGAGCACCGAGGCCTGCTTCCATTCTTCGCCCTGCCCGCCGGTTTCGGCATACAACTCGGAGGCCATTGTCTCGAAAGTCTTCGAGTCGCCGCGCTTCGCGTAGATCTCGAGCAGCTTCAGGCGAACCGCATGCCGCGAAGGATCGGCACGCAGGGCTTCCCTGAGGATCTCTTCGGCCTGCGCATCGCGGCCATACGCGATATAGACATCCGCTTCGGCCACCGGATCGACTTCGTTCTGCTCGGGCAGATTGCCCGCGACTGGAACGAAGTTCGAATGAAAGCCGGTGTTCGCGGTATCGACCGATTGGCCGCCGGTCGTTCCGAACAGGGAGTTCGAACGCAACACGCTGTTGTCCACGAAGATGCTGTCTTCGAAACGCGCGAGCTTGCGACGCCGCAGCATCGTATAGATGCCGTAGCCGATCAACAGCACCAGCAGGATTGCAACGCCGATCAGCAGCATCGTGTTGTCCATGAATTGCTCGAACAGGCCGGGCTCAGTCGCGGTTGCAGGCGCCGGCGGCTTGGCCGTCGTCCTGGTGCTTGTAGCCGTAGTCGTCGACGCGGCTGTGGGCGCGACTACCGGTGGAGTCGCTGCCTGGGGTGCGGACGCCGTCGTGCCGGCCGTCGAGGGCGCGTTGGTCGAAGGCGTAGCGCTCGAAGACGTGGTCGGCGGTGTGACCGCGGTCGGCGACGACGTCGGCGAGGCGGTTGACGACGTTGCGGGTGTCGAAGGCGTGGCTGCCATCGGCGCGCTCGCATCCGATGCCTTGACGTCGCTGCCCTTCTGAAGGTCGGCCAACGTCTGGTTCTTCAGTTGCAGCAGCTTCTGCAGGTCGGCAACGTTCTTCTCGAGCAAGGCGAGACGTGCCTTGGTTTCCTGCAACTCGCGCTCTTTCGCGGCGATCTCGTCGATCGCCGGCGCATTGAGCGTGCCGCGCGCCGCCGATGAGCTTCCCTTGCCGGCATCGGTGCCCGCCTTGGCCGCATCCACGCGCGACAACTCGAGGCGGTCCTTGACCGCGCCCGGGGCCGCACTGTCCTCGACGCGGGTGGTCAGCTTGCCCGAGGCCTGCGGTCCTGCCGAGCGCGAAGTCGGCACTTCGGTCGCAGAGCGCGCGACGCGGTCACGGTAGCTGCCGAAGTTGGCGCTCTGGGCGACGATGATGCGATGGGCATCGGTCCGATCGACGGCCTGTGCGGCAGCCGCATCCGGAATGCGCACCGTGGCTCCCGCCAGCAGGCGATTGATGTTGCCGGCGAAGGCTTGCGCATTACCTTGATAAAGCGCCGCAAGCATTTGTTCAAGCGAGACATTGTCGGGCTTGTTGCTGCGCGCGATCGAGATCGCGGTGTCGCCCGGCTGGACGCGATATTCGCCGCCGGCGGCCTCGCGTGAAGCGGGTTCGCTGCCCGAAGCAACGCGCGGCGCGGTGCGGCTCACACGCGGTGTCGTGACCACGGCATCGGTCGCGGTAGTTCGGCGTGACGAAGTCGATGTCGTCTGCGTTGTGGTCGTCGTCGAAGCACTCGACGCGGGTACCTGCGCCTGCACGATAGGACCGGGCTCGGTCTCGCGACGCGCGACGCGCGTCTCGGGCGGATCGAGCAGCATCGTGTATTCGCGCACCAGACGCCCTGAGCTCCAGGTCAGCTCGACCAGCAGATCGAGATAAGGCTCGTTGACGATTTGATTGGACGTGACCAGCACATAGGGCTGGCCGTTCGCGCGACGCTGGACCGAGAAGCGCAATCCGCTCAGGGACGCGCCATACTCGATGTTGGCTTGGGTGAATGCGTCGGCTCCGGCGAGCTTCGCGCTCAGCGAGGCGGCCTCATCGCGCGTCACCGATGTCAAGTCGATTTCCGCGCGCAGCGGTTGTCCCAGGCCCGACATCAGGTTGAGACGGCCCAGACCCGCGGCGTTTGCACCCAATGCCACCGTGGTCAGAGCCAGCGCGATGCCGAGTTGCCCGCGCAGCTTCATGCCGGACAGTCGATGCGTACCCTTCGAAGCAAGCTTCATTTCCAAATTCCTGCAGGTGATGGCAAGTGCTGCCGAGCGTCAAGTCTCTGAGCGTTGATACGCTTCTTCATCGCCCCTGGGCGATGCGCCTGACGCAGTATTCAATGTATGTTCCGGCCTAAGATTTCATGGACTTAGGTTTTCGAGCCAAGTGTTGAACTCATTTAACACCTCATTGGCAACCGCATTGGCACATTACGCAGCTTGGTCGCATTTGTCAGTGCGCCATGTACCGAGTGCGCACCGCGTTGTTGTCTATCGACAACGAATAGGAGCGCAGCCTCGCAAGCTCTAGTCCACTCGACTAAGTCATGCGGGCGCTCGACCGATCAAGCCTCGAGCAAAATTCTCAGCATGCGCCGCAAGGGCTCGGCCGCGCCCCAGAGCAGCTGGTCGCCCACCGTGAACGCGCCCAGATACTCCGGGCCCATCGCGAGCTTGCGCATGCGACCCACCGGAATGCCCATCGTGCCGGTGACGGCCGCCGGCGTCAGCGCCGCTGCACTCGCTTCCCGGGTATTCGGCACGACGCGCGTCCACGCGGTCGATTGCGCGACGATGTCGGTGAGCTCATCGAGCGGCACGTCGCGCCTGAGCTTGACGGTCAGCGATTGCGAGTGGCAACGCATCGCGCCGATGCGCACGCAGGTCGAGTCGATCGGGATCGGATCACTCGCACCTGAAGCGCCGAAGCCCGGTCCGCGCCCAAGAATCTTGTTGGTCTCGGCCATGCCCTTCCACTCTTCGAGCGACATGCCGTTGCCCATGTCGCGATCGATCCACGGAATCAGGCTGCCCGCGAGCGGCACGCCGAAGTTGCTGATCGCCTCGCCGGACATGCCGTGCTGTGCGTCGAGCACCTTGCGGTCGATCTCCAGAATCGCCGACGACGGCGTGGCGAGCTCGGCGGCGACCGCGTCGTGAATCGTGCCGAACTGCGTGAGCAGTTCGCGCATGTGCTGCGCACCACCACCCGACGCGGCCTGATAGGTGGTGCAGGTCATCCACTCCACCAGATCGTGCTGGAAAAGACCGCCCACGCCCATCAGCATGCAGCTGACCGTGCAATTGCCGCCGATGAAGTTCTTCACGCCCTTCGATATTGCCGCATCGATCACCGCGCGATTGACCGGATCGAGAATGATGATCGCGTCGTCCTGCATGCGCAGCGTCTTGGCCGCATCGATCCACACCCCGTTCCAGCCAGCGCCGCGCAGCTTCGGATAGATCTCGGTGGTGTAGTCGCCACCCTGGCAGGTGATGATCACGTCGAGCTTCTTCAGCGCTTCGACGTCGAAGGCGTCGCCAAGCTTGCCTGTGTCGATGCCGTCGATCTTCGGTCCTGCTCCGCCGACATTCGACGTGCTGAAGAACACCGGCTCGACCAACGCGAAGTCGCCCTCGTCGCGCATGCGCTGCATCAGCACCGAGCCCACCATCCCGCGCCAACCCACCATCCCGACCGTCTTCATTTCCCTGCGCCTATGTATTGATTGCCAGCGAACCGTTGCTGCCAAGTGTTGTTGCGACTATGCCGCCCGAAGTGCCTCGACTACCGCATCCCCCATCGCCTGCGTGCCCACCCGTTGCGTGCCGGGCGCCGCGATGTCCGCGGTCCGCAGTCCTTGCGCGAGCACGCGGCGCACCGCTGTCTCGATGCGATCGGCCGCCTCGATCTTCTTGAACGTATAACGCAGCATCATGGCTGACGACAGGATCGTCGCGAGCGGATTGGCGACGCCTTTGCCTGCGATGTCAGGCGCAGATCCATGCGAGGGTTCATACAGCCCCTTGCCATTGGCGTCTAGAGAAGCCGACGGCAGCATGCCGATCGAGCCGGTCAGCATCGCGGCTTCATCCGACAGGATGTCGCCGAACATGTTGCCGGTGACGATCACGTCGAAATTCTTCGGCGCCTTGACCAGTTGCATCGCCGCGTTGTCGACGTACATGTGGTCGAGCGCGATGTCCGCGTACGACGCGTGCACGTCGACGACCACGTCCTTCCAGAATTGAAACGTCTCGAGCACATTGGCCTTGTCCACGCTCGTGACCCTGCCCGCGTGGCCCGCGGCCTTGCGCGTGCGCGCCGCCTGGAACGCGACGCGCGCGATGCGTTCGATCTCGGGCCGCGTGTAGCGCATCGTGTCGAAGGCTTCGTCGGCGCCGGCAAACGCGCCATCGGGCGAAATGCGACGGCCGCGCGGCTGGCCGAAATAGATGTCGCCGGTGAGCTCACGGATGATCAGGATGTCGAGGCCCGCAACGATCTCGGGCTTCAGCGACGACGCGGATGCAAGCTCGGGATACAGGATCGCGGGACGCATATTGGCGAAGAGACCGAGCTCGCGGCGCAGGCCGAGGATTGCCTGCTCGGGTCGCAGCGCACGCGGCAGCGTGTCGTATTTCCAATCGCCCACGGCGCCGAACAGCACCGCGTCGGCGCTCTTCGCAAGCGCAAGTGTCGCGTCGGGCAAGGGATGCCCGCTCGCTTCGTATGCCGCACCGCCGACCGGCGCGCGCTCGAGCTCGAACGACTCGTCGAGCGCGTTCAACACCTTGACGGCTTCGGCAACGATTTCGGCTCCGATGCCGTCGCCCGGAAGAATTGCAATGTTCATGGAACGCTCAGTGGACAACTCGATCGGCCAAGGCCCTCACTCGCCTTGCGGGCCGTCGGTTTGCATCGACGGGATCAACCGGCGATGGTGTTCGCAAGCCAGGGCTGGGCCGCCAGACGTTTTGTTTCGAACGCGCGGATCTCGTCGGCGTGGCGCATGGTCAGGCCGATGTCGTCGAGACCGTTCAGCAGGCAATACTTGCGAAACGGTTCGACCTCGAAGGGACTCGCGCGACCCTGAGGATCGATCACGACCTGACGCTCCAGGTCGACCGTCAACGCATAGCCCGACGCGATCGCCGCGTCATGCAGAAGCCTCGCAGTTTCGGCTTCGGACAACACGATCGGCAGCAGCCCGTTCTTGAAGCAGTTGTTGTAGAAGATGTCCGCGTACGAAGGCGCGATCAACGCGCGAAAGCCGTATTGCGACAGCGCCCACGGCGCGTGTTCGCGCGACGATCCGCATCCGAAATTCTTGCCCGCAACGAGTATCGACGCGCCGCGATAGCGCGGTTGATTGAGCACGAAGTCGGGATTGGGCTTGCGGCTCTTCGCGTCCATCCCCGGCTCGCCGTGATCGAGATAGCGCCATGCGTCGAACAGGTTTTCGCCGAAGCCGGTGCGTGCGATCGACTTCAGGAATTGCTTGGGGATGATCGCGTCGGTATCGACGTTGTCGCGATCCATAGGCGCGACGAGACCGCGATGGACCCGGAATGCGTCCATCGCTCAGCCTCGCTGCCTGAAAGGCAAACCGGTCATCACTGCGCCTTCTTCGCGTCCTTCGTGATCGCGTCACCGGTCTTCTCGACGTCCTTGCCGAAGCCGCCGATGGTGTTGCATCCGCTCAGCACTCCGATGAAAGCGAAGGCTGCGGTCAAAGCGATCAGTTTTTTCATGACGACTCTCCTTGGTGGGTGAATCAATTGACACGGCGAATCAAAGACTGCGTACATCCACAAAATGTCCCTCGATGCCGGCAGCCGCCGCCATCGCCGGACTGACCAGATGGGTGCGACCGCCCTGCCCTTGCCGGCCTTCGAAGTTGCGATTCGACGTGGATGCGCAACGTTCGCCCGGTTCGAGCCGATCGGCGTTCATCGCCAGGCACATCGAGCAACCCGCATCGCGCCACTCGAAACCCGCGCCGATGAAGATCTTGTCGAGGCCCTCGGCTTCGGCTTGCGCTTTCACCAGCCCCGATCCCGGAACGACCATCGCGAGCTTGACGTTGGCGGCGATGCGCCGGTTGAGGCGCTTGACCACCGCGGCCGCATCGCGCAGGTCTTCGATGCGGCCATTGGTGCAGGAGCCGATGAAGACCTTGTCGATCATGATCTGGTCGATGCGCACGTTCGGTTCCAGCCCCATGTAGGCGAGCGCGCGCTCGAGGCCGTCGCGCTTCTGCGCATCGCGTTCGCGATCCGGATCGGGCACGCGGCCGTCGATGGTCGTGACCATCTCGGGCGACGTGCCCCAGGTCACCTGCGGCTTGACGGTCGACGCATCGAGTTCGACGATGCGATCGAAGTGCGCGCCGGCGTCCGAATGCAAGGCGCTCCACGCGGACACCGCGGTATCCCACATCGCGCCGCGCGGCGCATAGGGCCGGCCCTTCACGTATTCGATGGTGGTCGCGTCGCACGCGATCATGCCCGCGCGCGCACCTGCTTCTATCGCCATGTTGCAGACGGTCATGCGGCCTTCCATCGACAGCGCGCGTATCGCGCTGCCGGCGAATTCGATCGCGTGACCCGTGCCACCGGCCGTGCCTATCCTGCCGATCACCGCAAGCACCAGGTCCTTGGCGGTGCATCCGCGCGGCAACGCGCCGTCGATACGCACCAGCATGTTCTTCGATTTTTTCGTGACCAGCGTCTGGGTCGCAAGCACGTGCTCGACCTCGGACGTGCCGATGCCGAACGCCAGCGCGGCGAACGCCCCGTGCGTGCTGGTGTGCGAATCGCCGCACACCACCGTCATGCCCGGCAAGGTCGCGCCCTGCTCCGGCCCGATGATGTGCACGATCCCCTGCCGGCGATCGCGCATGTCGAAGTAGGTCATGCCGTAAGTGCGCGCGTTCGCGTCCAAGGTCTCGACCTGCAAGCGCGAGATCGGATCGGCGATGCCCTCGGCGCGATGGGTGGTGGGCACGTTGTGATCGGCCACCGCGAGATTGGCGCCGATGCGCCACGGCTTGCGACCGGCGATGCGCAAGCCTTCGAAAGCCTGCGGGCTGGTCACCTCGTGCACGAGGTGACGGTCGATGTAGAGCAGCGACGTGCCGTCTTCCTCGCGATGCACGACATGGGTGTCCCAGAGCTTGTCGTAGAGCGTGTCGGCCATCGCGTTGCGTCGTCGATCGAGGAGAAAATGGACCGAAAATTATGCCACATGGCAAGCTGCGGCCTTTCGGCACGCGCGTTGCAGCGGATTGCACGCGGGGTGAGCGCGTGGCATGGTTGCGCGCCGCGCACCACCTTCAACGATTGCAGGAGTTTCATGAAACCGATCCAGACAACCGCCGCCTTGTTGGCGGCATGCACGCTCGCGCTGCTCTCGCAGGTCAGCATCGCCGCCACCGAAGTCGCCGGCATCAAGCTCGACGAGATCGCCACGGTCGCCAATCAGCGCCTGGTGCTGAACGGTGCGGGCATACGCTACAAGGCGATCTTCAAGGTCTATGTCGCGGCGCTCTACCTGCCGCAGAAGAAGGAGACGCTCAAGGACATCATTGCCCTGCCCGGCGCCAAGCGGGTGGCCGTGGTGATGCTGCGCGAAGTGTCGAGCGACGACCTGGGCGAAGCCATGATCACCGGCATCCGCAAGAACTCCACGCTCGAGGAGACGCGCCGCTTCGGATTGCCGTTGATCAAGATGGGCGACATCTTCAGCAAGATCCCCAAGCTGAAGAAAGGCGAAAGCTTCAGCGTCGATTGGGTGCCCGGCACCGGCACGGTCGTGATCGTCGATGGCAAGTCCGTCGCCGAGCCGATTCCCGACGAAGCCTTCTACGACGCGATCCTGAGGATCTGGCTGGGCGACGATCCCGCGGACGCCAACCTCAAGCCGGCGATGCTGGGGACGAAGTAGTCGCGGATTGCACTGCTGCGGTCACCCCATGCGTTCGTACAACGTCACCACACAAGCGCCGCCCAACCCCAGGTTGTGCTGAAGCGCCAGGCGCGCGCCCTGCACCTGCCGCTTCTCTGCGTTGCCCCTCAACTGTTGCGTCAGCTCGAAGCACTGCGCGAGTCCGGTGGCGCCCAGCGGATGGCCTTTCGACAGCAAGCCGCCGGAAGGGTTGGTGACGACGCGGCCGCCGTAGGTATTGTCGCCGTCCTCGACGAACTTCTCGGCGCCGCCATCTGGGCATAACCCCAGGGCCTCGTAGCTGATCAGTTCGTTGTGGGCGAAGCAGTCGTGCAGCTCGCACACCGCGATGTCGGCCGGGCCCACGCCGGCCGCTTCATAGACGCGTTGCGCCGCTTCTCGCGTCATCTCGCTGCCCACCAGCTTCATCATCGATCCGTCAGTGAAGGTGCCGGCGCGGTCGGTCGTCATGGCCTGGGCCGCGATGCGCACGTCGGTGCGCAAGCCGTGACGCTTGGCGAAAGCCTCCGACACGACGATCGCCGCCGCAGCACCGCAGGTCGGCGGACAGGCCATCAGCCGCGTCATCACGCCCGGCCAGATCGGCTTGTCGTTCATCACGTCTTCGGTCGTCAGTTCGGTGCGGAACAATGCCAGCGGATTCCTGGCCGCGTGACGGCTGGCCTTGGCGCGAATCTTCGCGAAGGTCTCGAGCCGCGTGCCGTAACGGCGCATGTGCTCGCGACCCGCGCCGCCGAAGTAGCGCAGCGCGAGGGGGATCTCAGCCTCATCGATCAGCGCGTTGCAGGTCTCGTCGAAGCGATCGAACGGTGTGGGTCGGTCGGTGTAGATGCTGCCGAGCGCGCCGGGTCTCATCTGCTCCATCCCCATCGCGAGGACGCAGTCGGCCGCGCCGCTCGCGATCGCCTGACGCGCGAGATAGAGCGCGGTCGATCCGGTCGAACAATTGTTGTTGACGTTGACGATCGGGATGCCGCTCATCCCGACCTCGTAGAGCGCGCGCTGGCCACAGGTCGAGTCGCCATAGACATAGCCGACGTAGGCCTGCTCGACGGCGTCGTAGTCGAGGCCCGCGTCCGTCAGCGCCGCGCGCACGGCGGTCGCGCCCATCAAGGGATAGGACTCGCTGGCCCCGGGCTTGGCGAAGGGAATCATTCCGACACCGGCAACGAATACGTTCTGGCTCATGGCACCTCGACTGGTTTGGATTGCGACATCGTCAGCGCACGCATGCGTCGGCCGAAGATCAGCCGCCGAAGTTGTCAGACCCGGGCCCCGCGATCACCGGCGTCGCCACCTTCACTTCCGCGCATTGCGCCCGGTACATCAACGCGTGGTCCATCAATACCAGCGCCAGCATCGCTTCCGCGATCGGCGTCGCGCGGATGCCGACGCAAGGGTCGTGACGACCGTGGGTCTCGACCGTGGTCGGCTTGCCCTCGAGATCGATCGAGCGGCGCGGCAGACGGATCGACGAGGTCGGCTTGATCGCGATCGAGACCGTGATCGGCTGCCCGGTCGAGATGCCGCCGAGCACGCCGCCCGCGTTGTTGGTGGCGAATCCTTCGGGCAGCAATTCATCGCCGTGCTCGCTGCCCTTTTGCGCGACGCATGCAAAGCCCGCGCCGATCTCGACGCCCTTGACCGCGTTGATGCCCATCATCGCGTAGGCAATCTCGGCATCGAGCTTGTCGAACAGCGGATCGCCGAGTCCCACCGGCACGTTGATCGCTTCGACATCGATGCGCGCGCCGACCGAGTCGCCGGCCTTGCGCAGCGCGTCCATCGCCGCTTCGAGTCGCGGGACGATGTCCGCGTCGGCCGAGAAGAAGGCGTTGCGTTCGACTTCGTCCCACGACGTGAACGGCACCGCGATGTCGCCCAACGCGCTCATGCGGCCGCGCACGATCGTGCCGTATTGCAGGTTGAGCCACTTTTTGGCGACCGCGCCCGCCGCGACCATGGGTGCGGTCAGACGCGCCGACGACCGACCGCCACCGCGCGGATCGCGGATGCCGTACTTGTGCCAATAGGTGTAGTCGGCGTGTCCGGGCCGAAAGCTTTGCGCGATCGCCGCGTAGTCGCCGCTCTTCTGGTCCTCGTTGCGGATCATCAGCATGATCGGCGTGCCGGTGGTTCGCCCTTCGAACACGCCGGAAATGATCTCTACCGTATCGCTCTCACGCCGTTGCGTGACGTGACGCGATGTACCCGGCTTGCGTCGATCGAGATCGGGTTGAAGATCTTCGACCGACAGCGGCATCCCGGGCGGGCAGCCATCGACCACGCATCCGATCGCGGGCCCGTGCGATTCGCCGAAGTTGGTGATGCAGAACAGCCTGCCGAAGGTGGAGCCGGACATGACGTACCCAGGAAACGCGACGCGCGATTATCGCAGGAGTGCCCTGCCTTCACTTCATGGCGCCCCTGAGCGCCACGACTCGACTCTGCAACGACTCCGGCGTCAACGCTTCCGGCTTCATCGGCAATCCGACCGCGAGTTCGAGTCGGCTCGACGCGCCGTGCCTGATCGGCCGCGGCAGGCTCGCGAATGCCGTGCCCGATTTGCGTGAAGACCAGCTTCCCCACAGGCCCTTCAACGCCATCGGAATCACCGGCACGCGATTGCGTTCGGCGATGCGCACGGCGCCTTCCTTGAACGGATAGATCTCGCCGGTATCGGTGATGCGTCCCTCGGGGAAAATGCACACCAGGTCGCCGTCGGCCAAGGCTTCGTCGATCAACTGGTTGGCCCTCGCGAACATGCGCTGGTCGTGCTTCGCCGAAACGATGCCGATCGCGCCCGAGGCCTTGAAGAAGCGTGCCAGCAGCGGCTGCCTGAAGATACCGTAGTCCATCACGAAGCGGATCGGCCGCGGGCTCTCGCCCATGATGACGACCGCGTCGACAAAGCTCACGTGATTGCAGATCAGCAACGCTGCGCCCTCTTCGGGCAGGTGCTCGATGCCGGTGGTGTGGATGCGATAGAAGGTCGAGACCAGGATCCACGAGACGAAGCGCACCAGGAATTCGGGCACCAGCGTGTAGATGTAGATCGCGACGACCGCGTTGAGCAGCCCGGTGATCAGAAACAGTTGCGGAATCGTGAAGCCGAACGAGAACAGCGCGATCGCCATCAGCGACGACACGATCATGAACATCGAATTGAGGATGTTGTTGGCCGCGATGATGCGGGCGCGGTGCGACGGCGCCGAGCGGCTCTGGATCATCGCGTAGAGCGGCACGCTGTAGAGACCGCCGAACATCGACAGGAGGAAGAGATCGATCATCACGCGCCAGTGGGCGACGCGATGCGCGGCATCGCTCACGAAAGCCACCGCGCCCATCAGCGATGGCCCCGGCTGCAATGCATGCGACGCGAAGTAGAGATCGACCGCGAACACCGTCATGCCGATCGAGCCGAACGGCACCAGACCGATCTCGACCTTGCCACGCGACAGGCGCTCGCACAGCAGGGACCCGGTGCCGATGCCGATCGAGAAGGTCGCGAGCAACAGGGTCACCACCTGCGGATCGCCCCCCAGCACCTCCTTCGCGAAATTGAAGAACGACGTCAGAAAGGTCGCGCCGAAGAACCACAGCCACGAGATGCCCAGCAGCGACAGGAACACGGCGCGCTGCTCGCGTGCGAGCTTGAGGTTGCGCCAGGTCTCGGTGAAGGGATTCCAGTTGATCACCAGGTCGGGCTGATCGGACGGCGACGCGGGAACGAAAGAGACGACGATGCGGCCGATGACCGCGACCCCCAGACACACCGCGGCGACCACCCCGGGTCCCTGCACACCGAGGTCGGCGAGTTCGCCGCCGACGATGGTGCCGACCAGGATCGCGACGAAGGTGCCCATCTCGATCATGCCGTTGCCGCCCACCAGTTCGCGCGCGTTCAGCTGCTGCGGCAGGTACGCGTACTTCACGGGACCGAACAGCGTCGAATGCAGGCCCATCAGGAACGTGCCCGCGTACAGCAGCCAGATGTTGTGCAGCAGGAAGCCCGCGCCGCCGATCAGCATGATCACGATCTCGAGCGACTTGACCAGACGCATCACGCGCGCCTTGTCGAACTTGTCGGAGATCTGGCCCGAGGTCGCGGAGAACAACACGAAAGGCAGGATGAATATCGCCGAGATCACGAACGCCGCGGTCTTGGCGTCGACGCCCTCGAACATCGCGGCCTGATAGGTCACCAGCGCCGTGAATGCGACCTTGAAGATGTTGTCGTTGGCCGCCCCTGCGAATTGCGTCCAGAAGAAGGGCGCGAAGCGGCGCTGCTTCAGCAATGCGAACTGATTCGATGCACTCAAATCAGTCGCAGGTCAGTCCGCGCCCGCGATCGCGTCGGCAAGCGCAACGCCTGAGAGCCACGCATCCTCGACGCGATGGCCGCGGCACCAGTCGCCGCAGGTGCCCACGCGCAACTGCGCGTCCCACAGCGAGTCGCATGCCAGCGGCGTGCGCACGAGCGCATGGCGCCAGCGATGGACCGCCGCATAGATCGGCTGCTCAGCCGTGCCGGTCGCCTCGTGGAATGCACGCAACAACTTGGCCTTCACGTCCTCGGGATCGTCGTCGAAGTGTTCGACGCTCCATGCCGATTGCGCGTGTGCGGTCCAGCGCTCGCCCAGGCGCCGCGCGGGTTTGCTGGACTCGCGCGCGATCCAGGCGAGCCGGCCCGACTCGACGAAAGCCGCATCGCCGACGTGTATCGGGTGGGCGACGGCGTCGGTGGTCGGACCCGATTCGGCGTCGCTCTCGCTCGGTTCGGTGAAGCCGAGCAACAGCGCCCAGCACGTTTCGATTCGCGCCCCTGACGCTTGCCGCGCGAGTTTGGGTGCGACGTTGAGCAGGGCGGCGGCGGACTCGGCAGGGATGGCGACGACCACGCCATCGAACAGGCCCTCGGTCAGCGTGACAGCCGCATCGGCGCCTGCGTCTCCCTCGCGCCGTGACAGCGACCATCGCGGGGAATCGCCGCGCTGTTCGCCGTGTTGTTCGATTCGGCTCGCCGCGACCGGATCGAGCTGAACGATGCGCGCATCGAAGCGCACATCGAGGCCGCTGGCGAGATGCGACGCGATCGCCGACATGCCCGGCACGCCCACCCATCGGCTCGTGCCCGCGCCCGCGTGCGCTCCCCACCCGGGCTTGCCCGAAGCGGCGCCCAGGCTTTTCACGGCGACGGGCCACGGCTCGACGATGCCGGCCGCGCTCCATCGTTTTGCTTCCGCGACGAACGCCGCATCGCGCGCCGTGAAATATTGAGCGCCGTGATCGAAGCTGCCGATCTCGGTGCGCATCGTCGCGATGCGCCCGCCCGCTGCGCCCGCACGTTCGAACACCGTGACCTCGTGACCGCGATCGACCAGGCGACGCGCGCAGGCAAGGCCGGCGACGCCGGCGCCGATGACGGCGATGGTGTTCTTCATGGATTCACGCGCCCACCCGCCAACCTCACTCGGCCACCTCGGCGGGCCAGTCGCGAATGTAGGCCTTCAGCATCTGGTTCTCGAAGTTCTGCGCTTCGAGCACGGCCTTGGCCACATCGAAGAACGAGATCACGCCGAGCAGCATCTTGCCGTCCATCACCGGCAGATAGCGCACATGGCGCTCGAGCATCATGCGGCGCACTTCGTTGACATCGGTGTTGGGCGTGCAGGTCAGCGGGGCGTCGTCCATCACGCGGCCGATCGGCGCATCGCCGACGCTGCCGTCCTGCTTGTGCAGGGTCAGGATCAGTTCGCGAAATGTGAGCATGCCCACCAGCGCGCCGCCCGACATGACGACCAGCGAACCGATGTCCTTCTCGGCCATCGTCGCGACCGCCTGCGAGAGCGGTGTTTCCGGCGTCGCGGTGTAGAGCGTGCTGCCCTTCACCTGGAGGATTTCGCTGACGATCATGGTGGTCTCCCCTTCATTGCCCGATGGTGTTGCGACAGCCCGACCCGCCGGCTGCGGCGGCCATCATCGCATCAAGTTACGCGCATCGACTCGATGCTTCAACCGTGTTTGTACCGACGCGCGTCATCGCGCACCTCCATCGGCGTCGAATGCCGGTCATGCCCTGATCGCGCTCTTCATGCGCTCGCATGCGCGCACCAGCGCAGCGGTGATACCCGGTTCCCACGCCGAATGCCCCGCGTCGGGAACCACCACGTAGTGCGCATCGGGCCATGCGCGCGCCAGCGCATCGGCCGTCATGATCGGGCACACCATGTCGTAACGACCCTGCACGATGCTGCACGGCAGATGCCGCAACCCCGGCACGCCTGACATCAGCACCCCGTCGTCGAGAAACAGCCGATGCACGAAGTAATGCGTCTCCATGCGCGCGATGCCGATCGCGACCACGTCCTCTTCGGAATGCGCCATCAGCGCGGCATCGAGCAGCAGCGTCGAACACGAGGCCTCGAAGCTGCTCCATGCGCGCGCCAGCGGCATGTGGATCGCCGGATCGGGGTCAGCCAGGCGTTCGTGATACCAGGCGATCACATCGTTGCCGCCGTTGCACCGAGCGGCGTCGGGCACGTGCGCGAGCAGCGCGCGCCAGGCTTCGGGAAAGACGTGGCGTATGCCCGAGATGAACCATTCGATCTCTTCGGGCGCGCCGATGAAAATGCCGCGCAACACGAAGCCCAGACAACGCTCCGAATGCGCGATGCCATAGGCGAGAGCCAGCGTCGAACCCCACGAGCCGCCGAACACCAGCCAGCGTTCGATGCCCAGCGATACGCGCAAACGCTCGATATCGTCGATCAACAGTTGCGTGGTGTTCTGTCGCGTCTCGCCCAATGGCATCGAACGGCCCGCGCCGCGCTGATCGAACACCACGATGCGGTAGTGCCAGGGGTCGAAGAACTGGCGCGCGCGCGGACTCGCACCCCCGCCCGGTCCTCCGTGCAGGAACAGCACGGGCATGCCGTTGGGCGAGCCGCTCTCTTCCCAATACATGGTGTGCAGATCGTCGAGCGCGAGCATGCCCGACGCGCGCGGCTCGATCGGTGGATAGAGCTCGTGACGCAGCTGACTGAGGTCGCGCATGGGCGTGAAGGCGTGAAGGACGGGGGCGACCCGATGCTAACATCGGCGCGCACGCTCGAAGACGATGCCGCGGACGCCGCCGCAGACAACGCCTCGAAGTAGCGACCGAAGCCGCGCTCCACTCATGTCAGACCCCAGCCCGAACGATCGCAAAGCGCCCGGCCCGCAGGATCCGGGTTTCGACACGCTCGCGCTGCATGCTGGCGCCGCGCCCGACCCGACCACGGGCGCGCGTGCGACACCGATCTACGCGACCACCTCGTTCGTGTTTCGCGACAGCGATCACGCGGCGGCGCTCTTCAACATGGAGAGCTCGGGCCACGTCTATACGCGCATCTCGAATCCCACCGTCGCGGTACTCGAAGAACGCATCGCCGCGCTCGAAGGCGGCGTTGCGGGACTGGCCACCGCGAGCGGACAGGCCGCGATGCATCTGGGTGCGGCGACCATCGCCGGCGCGGGCAGCCACATCGTTGCCAGTCGCGCGCTCTACGGCGGCTCGCAGAACCTGCTCGCGTACACGCTGCCGCGCTTCGGCATCACCACCACCTTCGTCGATCCGCGCGACCTCGACCAGTGGCGCGATGCGATCACACCCGAGACCCGCTTCCTGTTCGGCGAGACGCTCGGCAATCCCGGGCTCGACGTGCTCGACATCCCGAGCGTGTCGGCGATCGCGCACGAGCGCGGCCTGCCATTGATGGTCGATTCGACCTTCACGACGCCGTGGCTGATGAAGCCCTTCGAGCACGGCGCCGACCTGCTGTTTCATTCGGCCACCAAGTTCATCGGCGGACACGGCGTGGCGATCGGTGGCCTCCTGGTCGACAGCGGCGCGTTCGACTGGGAAGCCGCGCACGCGAAGAACGGCCACTTCAGCGAGCTCGTCAAGCCCTATGCGGGGTTTCACGACATGGTCTTCAGCGAGGAATCGACCGTGGCCGCGTTCGCGCTGCGCGCGCGTCGCGAGGGCCTGCGCGACTTCGGCGCGTGCATGAGCCCGCAGGTGGCGTTCCAGTTGCTGCAGGGGATCGAGACCCTGCCGCTGCGCATGGCGCGTCACGTCGAGAACGCGAAGCAGGTCGTGGACTTCCTCGTCACGCATGCGATGGTCGAATCGGTGAGCTACCCCGGCTTGCCCTCGCATCCCGATCACGCGCTTGCCAAGCGCCTCTTGCCGCGCGGTTGCGGCTCGGTGTTCACCTTCAATCTCAAGAGCAGGCGCGAGCACGGCATCGCGTTCGTCGAGGCGTTGACATTGTTCTCGCACCTGGCCAATGTCGGCGATGCCAAGTCGCTGGTGATCCATCCGGCCTCGACGACGCACTTCCGCGTGGCCGAGGAAGACCTGAAGGCAGCGGGAATAGGCGCGGGCACGATTCGCCT
>JBBQCA010000016.1:0-27104 GCA_038318315.1 Burkholderiales bacterium
GCGCTAATGGAAAAGGGGCAGATGAGTCGCGACGCCTTCATGCGCGAGATCGCCCAGATGACGCAGATCATCGTCAAGCGCGCCAAGGAATACGACAGCGACACCATCCCGGGCGACTACGCGACCCTGAAGACGCCATGCCCGAATTGCGGCGGCAAGGTGAAGGAGAACTATCGCCGCTTCGCGTGCGTCGGCGAGAAGACACCCACCGACACGGGCTGCGGATTTTCGATCAGCAAGATTCCGGGCGGCCGTCAGTTCGAGATTGCCGAAGTCGAAGAGTTTCTGGACAAGCGCGAGATCGGACCGCTGCAAGGCTTTCGCAGCAAGATGGGCCGGCCTTTCGCGGCCATCCTCAAGATCGTCCGCGACGACGAGAACAAGAATCTCAAGCTCGAATTCGATTTCGGGCAGTCGCAGGACGACCCCAACAGCGAACCGGTGGACTTCACCGGCCAGGAAGCGGTGGGCGCGTGTCCGAAATGCGGCGCCGCCGTGTACGAGCTCGGCTTGTCGTACGCCTGCGAGAACAGCATCAACCCGCCCAAGACCTGCGACTTCAAGAGCGGCAAGATCATCCTGCAGCAGGAAGTCTCGCGCGAGCAGATCAAGAAGCTGCTCGAGACCGGCAAGACCGATCTGATGCCCGGCTTCAAGTCTTCGAGGACCAACCGCTTCTTCAAGGCCTATCTGGTATGGGATGCCGAGAAGGGCAAGGTCGGATTCGAATTCGAGCCACGCGTCGTGAAAACGCCGGCGACCAAGAAATCGGCAACCGCCGTTCGCGCCGCCGAGGATTCGAGCGCCGAGGCCCCGCCGTCGAAAGTCCCGGCTCCCGCTCCAAAGCGCGCGGCGACGAAATCGGCGGTCAAGACGGCGCGCAAGAAAAAGGCTGCCTGAGTCGAAACTCGGGCAGCCTTCTCGAACATCTTATTTCGGCTCGCATCGCGCGAGCCGATTTTTTTACGCGTTCAGCCCGGCAAGAGAACCTTGTCGACGACGTGGATCACACCGTTCGATTGCTTGACGTCAGCGATCGTCACCTTCGCGGTGCCGCCCTTTTCATCGGTGACAGTGATCGTCGAACCCGATTGCATCGCGGTCAGCGTGCCGCCCGAAACCGTTTTCAACGTCGCCTTGCCGCCACCCGCTGCGATCGCCTTCATCAGCGCGGCAGCGTCCATATTGCCCGCCACCACGTGATAGGTCAGTACCTTGGTCAGCGTGGCCTTGTTCTCGGGCTTGAGCAGCGTGTCCACCGTGCCTGCGGGAAGCGCATTGAACGCCTCGTTGGTGGGTGCGAAGACCGTGAACGGACCCTTGCCCTTCAAGGTATCGACCAGACCCGCGGCCTTGACGGCTGCGACCAGCGTGGTGTGGTCCTTCGAATTGACGGCGTTATCGATGATGTCCTTGGTCGGATACATCGCCGCTCCGCCGACCATGACGGTCTGTGCGAACGACGGGATCGCTGCGCACGACAGCACGCCGGCGATCAGAATTCCTGCGAGTCGAGAGATTTTCATGTTGCTCCTTGTTGATCCGGTTGATTGATCTGGATATGAATGCGGCAATCCGATTTCGTAAGATGTGTCTTACGAATCATTCGCGCGATGCCCGCGCTTCCCACGATGTCGACGCCTGGTTTTACGCGAGGAGCGGGCAAACGGATTCATCCATGCGCGCAAACCTGGAACACAGTGACGGTGCCCGACTGAGCGGCCGAACCGCAAGAATTGCGGGGTCGGTTCCCTCCCCGGAAACCCGGTAAACCGGCGTGGTACTTGCGATGCATTGCTGATTGGCGATGCATCGCGATTGGCCTACACTGCGCCCTCTCCGCTCCACGACGAGCGATCCCGGCGCGCGTTTCTTCCAGCGCGTCCTATATGGGAGACGCGTGTGAATCGCTTCTTTTCTTCTGTTCTATCCCCACTCGCGCGCACCTGCTCCGCGTCCTTTGCAATCGCCGTTGCCAGCCTGTTCGGTTCGATGGCCTGGGCCGGAGGTCCGAGCGACAGCACGGTGCCGAGTCTTTCAGCCGCCGCGACCACCGACCGCTTCATCGTCAAGCTGCGCGATCCTGCCGCGGACGTGCGTGCGCGCCTGCCGGCGATCGCCAGCTCGATGGGGACCGGCTTCACGTACGTCCGGCCGATGTCGGGCGGCGCCCACGTCATACGAGCGAACCAAGCGATGTCTCTTCCAGCCGCACGCGCGATGAGCGGGCAGTTGATGCTCGATTCCAACATCGCGTACATCGAGCCCGATCGCAAGCTGTATCCGATGCTCGTGCCCAACGACACGCTCTACAGCCAGCAATGGAATCTCTATGAGGCCGCGGGCGGAATCAACATGCCGGCCGCTTGGGACGTCACGACCGGGGCCGCCGGTATCGTCATCGCGGTGATCGATACCGGCTTTCGTCCGCATGCGGACCTCGCAGGCCGCATTCTTCCAGGCTATGACTTCATCGACGACATCACCGTATCGAACGACGGCGACGGCCGCGACGCCGACGCCAGCGACCCGGGCGACTACGGTTGCGGCGGAGGCGGCAGCAGCAGCTGGCACGGCACGCATGTCTCGGGCATTGCGGGTGCGGCGAGCAACAACGGCGGGGGGGTGGCGGGCGTCAACTGGGTTTCGAAAATACTTCCCGCACGCGTCCTCGGCCGTTGCGGCGGCTACACCTCGGACATCGTCGATGCGATGCGCTGGTCCGCCGGAATCAGCGTGCCCGGCGTCCCCGCCAATCCCACTCCCGCGCGCGTCGAGAACATGAGCCTGGGAGGCTCGGGCTCCTGCTCGGCAACTTTCCAGAGCGCGGTCGACGACGTGGTCGCGCGCGGCACCGTGGTGGTGGTCGCCGCGGGCAACGAGAACCAGGACGCAGCCAATGTGCAACCGGCGAGCTGCAACAACGTGATCGCGGTTGCGGCCAGCACGCGGACCGGCGGGAAAGCGAGCTTCAGCAATTTCGGTTCGAAGGTCGCGCTTGCCGCGCCAGGCACCGGCATTCTTTCGACCTTGAACGCCGGCACGACCGTTCCCGGCGCCGATAACTACGTCAACTACTCGGGCACCAGCATGTCCACGCCGCATGTCGCGGGCGTCGCGTCGCTGCTGCTCTCGCAGAACCCTTCGTTGACGCCGGCACAGGTCAAGCAGCGATTGCAACTGACGGCTCGCCCATTTCCCACCGGGACCGGCGGCGACTGCACGATCGCGCTATGCGGCGCCGGCATCGTCGACGCAGGCGCTGCGCTGGGCACGGCCTCGCCGCCTCCGCCGGCGCGCGTCAATCTCGCAGCGCAAGCCAACGGCGGTGTCGCATCGGCGTCCACCTCCTACGACAGCCGGTTCCCACCCGCCGGAGCGAACAACGGCGATCGGCGTGGACTTAACTGGATCGCCGGAGGCGGCTGGAACGACGCGACTCCGAACGTCTATCCCGATTGGATCCGGATCGATCTTCCGAGCGCGCAACCGCTGACCGAGATCGATATCTTCACACTGCAGGACAACTACGCGAGCCCGGTCGAGCCTACCGAGGCCATGACGTTCACCACCTACGGCATCACCGCCTTCGACGTGCAATATTGGAATGGGTCGGCCTGGGTCACGGTGCCGGGCGGCAGCGTCACGGGCAACAACAAGGTCTGGAGCAAGTTCACGTTCGCGCCGATCACGACGACCAGCATTCGTGTGCAAGTCAACGCCGCGCTCGCGACCTATAGCCGTATCGTCGAGATCGAGGCTTACAAAGATGCGGCCCCGATAAACGCCGCGCTCCCGGCCAATGGCGGCAGCGTCAGTGCGTCGAGTACCTATGACAGCCGCTTTCCCGCGTCGGCAACCATCGATGGCGATCGTCGCGGCATCAACTGGATCGCCGGCGGGGGCTGGAACGACGGCACGCCCAATGTCTTCCCCGACATCCTGCAGGTCAATTTCAGCGGCACGAAGTCGATCAACGAGATCGACGTCTTCACGCTGCAGGACAACTACCCGAGTCCCGTGGAGCCGACCGAGACGATGACCTTCAGCCTCTACGGCATCATCGACTTCGACGTGCAGTACTGGAACGGATCGGCCTGGGTGACGGTGCCCGGCGGTACCGTCAGCGGCAACAACAAGGTGTGGCGCAAGTTCACGTTCGCGCCGATATCGACGACCGCGATTCGCGTCAACGTGCGCAACGCTCCGGCGAGCTTCAGCCGCATCACCGAAGTCGAGGCCTGGATCGCGCAGTAATTCGCTGCGCAGGCGTGACGGGACGGAGCGCCGTGCACTCCGTCCCGTCACATGCGTCAGACATGCCCCGCTACGCGGTGGGGTCGATAAGGTGCTTCGAGCCGCGCGATTTCTTCGCTGCCCAGTTCGAGCTCGGTCGCAGCCACGGCTTCGTCGATCTGCCAGTCCTTGCTCGCGCCGACGATCGGTGCGGTGACGCCCTTCGCAAGCAGCCACGCGTACGCGATGCGCGCGTTCGACACGCTTCGTTCCTTTGCAACGGCAGACACCGCGTCGACCACCGCGAAGTCGTCTTCGTCGTAGTAGAGCCGCTCCGCGATCTCATCGGTCTTCGCGCGCGAGGTCTCGCCGTCGGCCTTGTCGCTTGCCTTTCGATTGCCCGCCAGAAAACCCCGCGCCAGCGGGCTCCACGGAATCAGCGCAACGCCCTGATGCCTGCACAGCGGGATCATCTCGCGCTCCTCTTCGCGATAGGCGAGGTCGTAATGATTCTGCATCGTGACGAAGCGCGTCCAGCCGTTCTCCGCGGCGATCTGCTGCGCTTGCGCGAACTGCCACGCCCACATGCTCGAGGCGCCGACGTGACGCGCCTTGCCGGCCTTCACGACATCGTGCAGCGCCTCCATCGTTTCGGCGATCGGCGTAAGCGGGTCCCAGCGATGGATCTGATGGTCGCGATCACGATCTCTTCGCGCTTCGCGAACTCCTTGAGCAGCTTGCCGGTAGTGATTTCGAAAGCGCCGTTCGAGTACATGTCGGCGGTATCGGAGAAGTTGACGCCGGCTTCGACTGCGCGTCGCACCAGCGGTCTCGCGGCGGCTTCATCGAGCACCCACGCGCGCCATTCGGGCGAGCCGTAGGTCATCATGCCTAGGCAGATGCGCGAGACATCCAGGCCGGTACGGCCGAGCTTGATCATCTTCATGGGGATCTGCTTTCCACAACGCGTCGCATCGCCCGCACGAGGCGCTCGCGAAACCATTGATGCGCAGCGTCCACGTGCGTGCGCTCGTGCCATGCCATCACCAGTTCGAGCTTGCCGATGTCGATCGGCAGCGCGTAGCTCTTGAGGATGTGCGCCTCGCGACGCGCCAGCGACTCCGCGAACACGCCGACGAAGTCGCTGGTCTCGAGGATGCGAGTCGCCACCAGCACGCTCGGCACCGACGCGATCACGCGTCGCGATCGTCCGATCTTTGCGAGCGCGGCATCGACTTCTCCCGAGAAGTCGCCGCCCAGCGGCGAGACGTAGATGTGATCGAACGAACACAGATCATCGACCGTCATGCGCTTCTTGCGAAACGGATGGTCACGTCGCATCACGCACAGATAGTTCTCGGTGCTGACGACGCGTGCGCGCAGGTCGTCGGGCAACATCACCGCGGGCCCGATCACCATGTCGAGTTGACCGCTCGCAAGCAGTCGATCGATCTCCGGCTTGGCGAGGCGTTGCACCGGTCGACCCGAGATGCGCAGATTGGGTGCCATCGCATGCAACTCGGCCACCATCGGGGCGAGCAGGAACTGGGTCGAGTCGGTCGCCGCAATCGAGATGGTCGCCGATGAGGTGGCCGGATCGAAGCGCTGCGGCGACACGACCGAACGCAATCCGCTCATCAATTCCGACAGCCGCTCCTCGATGTCGAGCGCGCGCGGCGTGGGCGTCATGCCGCGCGAACCCGGAATGAACAGCGGATCGTCGAACATGCGGCGCAGCCGCGCGAGCTGCGCCGAGAGTGCCGGTTGCGTGGTGTGCAGGCGCGCCGCGGCGCGCGTCACGTTGCGCTCGGCGAGCAAGGCTTCGAGCGCCTGGAGGAGGTTCAGGTCGAGTCGCTTAGGCATGTCGATTAGCGATATGTATCCCTTGACAGCAAGTACAAGGAAAAGTAAATTATGAAGCACCTTGGCAAGGTTGCGGAGCGAAAAAAAACGACACCAAAGGTGCCGTTTAAGTTGGTTCTTGTCGAGTGGATCGACGCCAGTCGTTTGAGTGATAGCTGGATGGACTTGAGCGCGATTCCCGATGCTTACCTACACAAGTGCGTGAGCGTCGGTTTCGTCGTGTCCGAGAACGAAGACAGCAAGATCATCGTCCCTACGATCGGAGACGTTGATCATCCGGCGAACAGCCACACCTACGGGGGAATGTTGATCCCCCGTAGGGCCATCATTTCAGAAACCATCCTGAGCTGATGGAGCTTGGCTTATCTACGCGGTTTGGGCTTGGCAACGCCTTCCTTCACAGCTACGGCCTTATCTGCCATTACTCTCGCCCCGGCAGGGTTGCCGGCCCGCAAGAGCTTGCTAGCGGCCGTAAGTTCGCGCGCGGTCGGGGGCTTGATCGTTTCTTTCTTTGCTGCCATGGTAAAGTTGCTTTCTGCATTTAGCAGTTGATGTTGCAGTTAGATGGAGTGCCGGGGAGACGATCCCCGTGTCGTCGGCCTAGGAAGTCGTGACAGCAACCTGCGCACCCCATGAGTAAAGCCCTGCCACGGCCCGGTTCAGCTACGTCCCTCGATAAGATGACGCTGAAACCGGGCTTTACTTTTCTGCCCCCGAACTCGGCAGGGTCGTGCGGTGGAACTCGGGGGCTTGCACTCTCCTCATGATTTCTCCCGGTGGCGCACGGATAATGGCATAAAAAGATTTCGTTAACAATAGTAGATCGATAGATGCACTAATAGTGCTATTGACTCTTGCGGAAGAGAGGGCCTAAAATCTGAGCCATAGGAGGTGCCACCATGGCCCGAACGCGCAGCCCGAACTTTCCGGTTGTTGATCTTGAGAGCGCCGTCGATTTAGCGATGAAGCTAGAGAAGTTTGCTCAGCGCCATCCTGTTCCGGCGGATTCCGCCGTCGAGAAGGCGTGGGGCATGAAGCCCGGAGGAAGTTATGGCAACCAGTGCATTGCTGCACTCCGCCAATTTGGCTTGCTTCAAGAGGAGGAAAGCGCATCCAAACGACAGGTGAAATTGACTGAAGATGCCGCGAAGATCGTGCACAATCATCCTGATCGTTCCGCGATTTTGCGTGCGGCAGCGATTAGGCCCAAGGTGCATGCCAATATTGTTGCGAAATATCCCGGGGAATTGCCGCCGGACGACACGATCCGCACATATCTTCTATTTGACCATCAGCCTCCCTTCAATCCATCCTCTGTTGGTGATTTTCTCTCTCAGCTACGGAAAACTCTTTCATACGCTCGTCTTGATTTATCGGGCCAGAAGGCTGAAAATGTCTTCACGCATCCCAACAAGGGGCTTGGCTTACAGACCCCGGCGGGCGGGTCAACTCCCGTTGTAGTTGGCGATCTCGTGCAATGGGAAGCGAATGGCGCGCTTAAGCTGGAAAGCTCACGGCGGGTGCGCGCGATCACAGAACATAATGGCGCTTTTTGGGTGTTTGTTGACGGAAGCGAAACCGGGATTCCTATGGAAGAAGTGACGATAGAAAAGAAGGGTGCGGCAGACGCAAGCAAGTCGCCACCATTGCTACCTGAAAGCGGGTTCGTCGCGCAAACAGACCTAGCCGAGCGCGAGTGGCTACGTGGGTCGCTATCGAAGGGGGCGAGTTATCGCTTAATCGTCAAAGGTGACCTTGGCCCCAAGGAGATTGGTAAGTTGATAACCCTTCTTGAAGCGCAGAGGTCCGTTCTTAGCGATGACGACGAAGAAACCAAGCACTAAGGTGCCTAAGCATCCTGCGCTGAAGCTCCAAAACCCAATCCGAAGAGGCGCGGACAAGTTCAACGAGGAATCGGCACCGCGCCACAAGGAGCGATTCGAGCAGCTACTTGACGATGCTATAGCGTCGAAGAAAAAGGCAAGCTGATCTGCGTCAGTAGCCTTTGGAACATCGCGGCGGGAGCCTTGCGATTGTTGTAGCGGTAGCCGAACTCATCGACGTACTTTTGCATGTGCTGCTTCGACACGGAAACGTGCGTGCTGCTGATGCCGCGCTTGAGATGCGACCAGAAGCCCTCCACGCTGTTGGTGTGATGAATGCCACGCACCCATTCTTCGGCGGTATGGTTCACGGACTCGTGCCCGTAGCCCATTTTCTTGAGCGCCTTGTAGCCCTTCCAGTTGTCGGTGTTGATGAGCGTGCCAGGTGCAACGTGTTTCTGAATGACGGGAAACAGATGCACCGATCGGTTGCTAGCGATCACTTCGCCCTTAAAGTCGCCACCGCGCTCGACCAGACCCATGACAATTGTCTTGTTTGAGTTCTTTTTGTACTGGCGCGCTTTGCCGCCGATGAATGTCTCGTCCACTTCGACGTGACCCGAAAGCGGGCCGGGATTCTGCGCGGCGTCCCTTGCTGCCATGAGCAAGCGCAGTTGATGACCGATGCGCCATGCGCACTTATAGGTCACGCCGAGTTGACGCTGTAGCTCCTTGGCGGACACGCCATTGCGGGTAGCGGTCATCAAGTACATTGCGTGGAACCACAACGTAAGCGGCGTGCTGGAATGCTCGAAAGGCGTTCCGACGCAGGGATACAGATGGTGTCCGCAGTCTTGGCAAGCGAAGGCGCGACGGCCCGTGATCTTGTGGAACTTCGCACCGATCACGCCGCAGCCGGGGCAGGTAATTTCGTCGGTGTGCTTCCTGCGAAGGATGGCGACTAGGCAATCATCGTCCGTGCCGTATTGCGCTTGGAACTGCTTGTAGGTGTACTTTTCGGTCGCCATGATCTTTCCCCTTTGACTTCATCATAGGCGACAAGTTACTTGCTGTCAAGGGATACATATCCGATTAGCGTATGGCTCGAATAATTATGATCGTTTGGACTTATATCACGGTCGGTTCCATGCAGCGTCGCGCGATCGACAAGACCGTCAAGGCCTGAGGACTCGCGACAGAGGCGCCGCTCACGGCGCGCCATCGGGTGCGACCACGGCTTCCTGCCAGACCAGCTTCACCCCCTCGATCGCCTTCACCATCGTCTCGAGGTCTCGCCCCTGTTTCGCATCGGCGAGACAACCCTTGATGATGACGAACTTGCGCAGCGTCTCGACCCATAGCGAGCTGGCGGCGAAGCGCGCGTCGCGCCCGATCGCCGCCGCCACGCGTGCATTGGTTTCTCCGTCGCCCTTGTAATCGCCGCCGGGTTCGCACTTCCCTGCCAGCCAGCACGACGTGCCGCGCTCGACGCGCTGATGCGCTTCGCGCTGCGCCTGTTCGGGCGTCAGCGTGCGAGGCTTGGGCGCGGGACAGCGGGCTATGCCGTGCGTGGCCTGCAGCGGCGGCGGATCGTTGTAGGGGTTGTCGGCCTCGGCGGCCTGCGTGGGCCGGACGCCGATCGTGATCAGAAGCACGAGCACGGCGCAGAGACCGACCGGTCCCGTCGGCCTCGTCAGGGGCGCTGCCTTACGTGGGCTCGACCGCCTGTCGCGCACCGTCGGACTCTGGATGATCGGGTTCGAAGAATACCCATCGCACCGCGGGCCAGCGCGACTGGATGCTGTCCTCGACCAGGTTGATCGCATCCACCAGCGCGGTCGCCGACGGCTGCGGCGCCATCTCCGCCTGCGCCGCGACGACGATCGCGTCGCCCCATTGCAGCGTGATCAGGCTGATCACAGTGACCACTTCGGGCCGCGCCTCGATGTGCATGCGGATCGCGCGGCGCATCTCCGGCTCGGCCGATTCGCCGACGATCAGGCTCTTGACCTCGCGCATCACGAGGAAGGCGACGATCATCAACAGCGCGCCGACCGCGATGCTACCGATCGCATCGAAGACGGGATTGCCGGTCAGGTGCGACGCGAGTACCGCGATGAACGCGAACGAAAGGCCCGCCAGGGCCGCGATGTCTTCGCCTGCCACGACCAGCAATTCGGATTGTCGCGTCTCGCGAAACCAGCGCCAGAAGCTTCGATCGCCTTGCGTCTTCCTGATCTCGCGCATTGCGCCGCGCAGCGACAAGGCTTCGAGAACGATAGACACGCCCAGCACCGCGAGCGCGACGAACGGCTCGTGAACCTCTTCGGGATGCCGCAATCGCTGAACGCCCTCATAGACCGAGAACGCGCCGCCGAGCAGGAACAGCAGCAGCGCCACCATCATCGCGTAAAAATAGACGACCCGGCCGGTGCCGAGGGGATGGACTTCGCTGACGCCTTCGTTGGCCTGGCGCATGCCCACCAGCAGCAGCACCTGGTTCACGCAATCGGCCAGCGAATGGATCGCCTCGGCCAGCATGGCGCCCGAGCCGGTGTACGCCGCCGCGGCGAACTTGGCCACCGCAATACCGGCGTTCGCACCCAGCGCCCACAGGATCGCAGTCAACGAACCGCTGGATTCACTCGAAGAGTCAGACATCGACGTTCAGTTGCGCGGGGTCGCTGACACGGTGGTCGCATCGCGTTCACGACGCTCTTTGCGAATCGCGCGCGCGCATCACGCGACTGCCTCACACCAACACTAGGCCGGGGATTCCTGCGCGTTGTCCGCTGCTGGCGCAGCGCCTTCACCCGCAGCGACGGCGTCGGCGAGCCCGGGCGTCTCTGACTTGTTCGCCTTGCGCAGCGCTTTTTCCTGTTCCTTCTCCTGCTTCTTGCGCTGCTTGGCCAGATCTTTCTGGCGTTTTTCGTATTGATAATTAGGCTTGGCCATAGACTCCCATCGACGAGATCAATCATCCCTCGCGCATGCGAAGGGCCAGCCGTATTAGAACCCAGAACCGCGATTGCCGCGAGCCGCAATTGTTCGACGCGTGTCCTCAACGCGCCTCGTCACCCGTTCGCGACTCGGGTCGCGCCTCGGTTCGATGCCATCACGCGAGGACTAATTGTTGCCGCGCCTCGGTGCGGCCGCCCATGTGGCCGACCACGCGCGCCTCGAGCGCGAGCAGATAGCGCTTGCGGTCGATGCCGCCGCCATAGCCGGTCATCGAACCATCGGCGCCGATCACCCGATGACACGGCACGACGATCGATACCGGATTGCGGCCATTCGCGAGGCCCACCGCACGTACCGCCTTGGCGTTGCCGATGCGTCGCGCGAGTTCTCCGTAACTGATGGTCTCGCCGAAGGCGATGCCGCACAGTCCCTTCCACACGCTGCGCTGGAAGTCGGTACCGACGAGGTCGAGCGGCAGATCGAACTGCGAACGCTCGCCCGCGAAATATTCGTCCAGCTGCGCGCGCGCGCTCTCGAGGATCGAGAAGTGCATGGCGTCGTCGCGTGAAACCGGCTTCCAGTTCTGTTCGGGCTCATCGGGCACATGGCGCTGACGGCTCATGTAGATGGCGCACAGGCCGCGGTCGGAGGCGGCCAGCAACAGCGGGCCGATGGGACTGTCGTGTCGCAGATAGCGCAGGGTGTTCATGCTCGTTTTCCTTTTTTCGTTGCGACGCCGTGTGTTGCGACGTCGTGTCGCGACAATGAATGCCAGAGGGTTGCGGCCGCATACGCGCGCCATGGACGCCACGCTTCGGCACGCCGTTCGAGCGCAGCTTCGCTGGGTACGCCGTCCTTGCCTTCGAGCGCGCCCAGCGCTTTGCGCAGGCCGAGGTCACCTGCCGGAAATGCATCGGGATAGCGCAGCGCACGCATCGCGATGTAATGCGCGGTCCACGGCCCGATCCCCGCTACGGCGTCGAGGGCCGCGACCGCGTCGTCGCACGAGGTGCCGGGCGTCATCCGCAGGCCGCCGTTGACGGCGAAGCGCGCGAGTTCACGTATCGTGTTCGCGCGCGACTTCGGCATGCCGATCGCGGCGATGTCGGCGAGCTCCGCGTTTGCCAGGACCCGGGCGGTCGGCGCCGCGCGATCGAGACCTGCGAAGGGCGTCACGATCGCGGTCCCGAAACGTAGAGCGATACGGCCCGACAGCGTCGATGCCCCGACCACGCTGACCTGTTGGCCGAGCACCGCGCGCAATGCCAGCTCGAAGCGATCCCAGGCTCCCGGCATGCGCAGGCCGGGAGCCGCCTTCACCTCGGGTGCCAGCATCGGATCGCTCTCGAGATGCACGGCGATGCGAGCCGGGGCGCAGTCGAGATCGAACAATTCGCGCAAGCGCAAGGTGGCGCTCATCAGGACCGGCAGCAAGGTGTTCGACAGCGTGACCGTGAGGACGTGGGTATGACTCTTGCGCTCGGCACGTTCGCGTTTGCCGTGCGAGACCGCGAGCCAGCCCGTGACGAGTCCGCGCTCGGTCGTCAATGAGACGGTGCGGCGATAGACGGCTTCGCCGCCGTTTGAAGACGCCGCGCGATCGACCTGCTCGACGCCGGCGATGGCACGACGCGCGAGGTATTCGCACATCGTGTCCCAGTCGAACGGAGGTCGATAGGCCAGGCGCAGTGTGATGTCGGCGTCGCTGGCCGGTGAGGTTCGTCCAGCGGGCGCGGCATCGTCGCTTGCGTATTCACTCGCCACACTGCGGAATTCCCTGCGCGCATTGCGACGCAGTTGCGAAGGCGCGAGCCCGTACTGTTCGGCGAAAGCCGCATTGAAGCGGCGCAGGCTTTGAAAGCCCGACGCGAACGCGAGTTGCGTCATCGACAGCTCGGTTTCCTGCAGCAGCTTCTTGGCGAACAGCAGGCGCTGCGTCTGCGCGACTTCGATGGGCGTCACGCCGAAATGATCGAGCAGGATGCGACGCACCTGGCGGCTCGACAAGCCGATGTCGCGTGCGAGCGTCTCGCCGGTTCCCGCGTCGAGCGCGCCGGCCTGCAGGTGCGCGAGGATCGCCTCCGCGAGCGTCGTATTGAAGTCCGCCCGCCCGGGCGCAAGCTCGGGCCGGCAGCGCATGCACGGTCGAAAGCCCGCGCGCTCGGCGCCCGCGGCGGTTCGGTAGAAGTCGCACGAGCTGCGCCGCGGCGTACGCGCCGCGCACACCGGCCGGCAATACACGCCGGTGGTCTTGATCGCGGTGAAGAAGTGGCCGTCGATGCGCGCGTCGCGCGCGGTGACGGCGCGGTAGCAACTGTCGGCGTCGAGATGTTCGGTGTCCATGGCGACTTTATACGCGCGTGACTTCGGCAAGACTAGCCGTTTTCGGACATGAATAAAGCGCGGCGGCGGATGCATTCGAAAGAGTACGCGCAAGCGCATGCTCCTCCGCATGAAGCGCTTACAATCGCCGCTCAATTCCAACCCGCGCAACACCTGCTACTCATTCAAATTCGATGATCCTGTACGGCATCACGATCGTCACGTCCGCGTTCCTGCTGTTCCTCGTACAGCCCATCATCGCCAAGCAGATCCTGCCGTGGTTCGGCGGCTCGGCCGCGGTCTGGACGACGTGCGTGGTGTTCTTCCAGGCCGTGCTGCTCGCCGGATACGCGTACGCGCACGGGCTCACGCGCCGCTCGCCGCGCACGCAGGCGTTCACGCACATCGCCTTGCTGGGGCTGAGCATCGTCGCCTTGCCGATCATCGCGTCGAGCGCGTGGAAGCCGACGCCGGAAACCGATCCGACATGGCGCATCCTGGGCCTCCTGGTGGCGACCATCGGCCTGCCCTATTTCCTTCTGTCGTCGACCGGTCCGCTGATCCAGAAGTGGTTCGCGGAAGACTGCGCTCACGCATCGCACGCGACGAGCGTGTATCGCCTGTTCGCGCTCTCGAACGCGGGCTCGCTGGTCGGCTTGCTGATCTATCCGTTCGTCGTCGAGCCCTACGCGACGCTGCCGGCGCAATCGTGGGGATGGAGTACGGGCTATGGATTGTTCGCGCTCGCGTGTGGCGCGTGTGCATGGCGCGCGCGCATGAGCACCCCGCGCACGCCGGTTCAGGTCGAGGACCAGGATCTCCCGCATGCGGCCGATTCGACCGCGATCGATTCGAATACGCTCGATGCGTATGCGGCGCCCGGCATCGGGTGCTACGTGTTCTGGCTCGGCTGGGCGGCCCTGGGCTCGATGCTGCTGCTCGCGCTGACCAATCACATCACGCAGAACATCGCGTCGATCCCGTTTCTGTGGGTGCTGCCGCTGTCGCTCTACCTGTTGTCGTTCGTGGTCGTGTTCGAGGGTCGCGCGGGACGTGGGTGGTACGTGCGTCGCTGGTGGCTGGGGCCGGTACTCGCCGCGGTCATCGCGATGGCGTGGGCGCTGACCACGCACCGCGGCGTGCTCGGCATCTACTCGGCGGTCCCGATCTATTCGGTCGGGCTGTTTCTGGCTTGCGTGTTCTGTCACGGCGAACTCGCGACCAGCAAACCGGCGCCCGCGTATCTGACCCAGTTCTATCTCTGCCTCTCGGCAGGCGGGGCGATCGGCGGTTTGTTCGTCGCACTGGCCGCGCCGAAGCTGTTCAACAATTATTGGGAGACGCCGCTCGCGCTCGTGGGCGTGTGCGGGCTCGGGCTCTTCGCGGTTCGCGAACGGCGCGCGATCGCATGGGCGATCGGTATCGCTCTTGGCGCGATCGCCGCTGCGCTGATCTTCATTGCCGCAGGCGGCTCGCCATTCGAATCGCTACGCGAGGCCATTCCGGGGCATGCGTCCAGCGCATTCATCATCGTGCTGGCGACCGCGGTCGCGCTGATTTTCATCGTCGCCACGTGGCGCAAATGGCCGCTCGCGATCGCGATCGCGGCGCTGGCGTGTACCGGCTTCTATTCGTGGAAGTACTACCGCTTCCTTTCCGAAGACACGCTTTACGCGTCGCGTAATTTCTACGGCACGCTGCGCGTCAAGCAAAGCGAGGCCGGTCCGTTCCAGCAGCGCAACCTGTTGCACGGCGTGATCCTGCACGGCAATCAATACACCGCGCCCGAGAAACGACGCTTGCCCACGACCTATTACGGCCCCAACTCGGGGATCGCACTCGCGCTGCGCGAGTTGCGGAGCTACCGCACGCCGCTAGCCGTCGCGATGATCGGCCTCGGCACCGGAACCCTGACCGCGTGGGGCAAGGCCGGCGATCGCTATCGCATCTATGAGCTCAATCCCGCCGTGCTCGACGTGGCGCGGCGCGACTTCACGTATCTGTCCGACAGCCAGGCCGCGATCACGCCGGTGCTCGGCGATGCGCGCCTGTCGATGGAGCGCGAACTGGCCGACGGCAGCGCGGTACTCTTCGACGTGATTGCGGTCGATGCCTTCTCGAGCGACTCGATTCCGGTCCATCTGATCACGCGCGAAGCGCTGGCCGTGTACGTGCGGCATCTGAAACCCGATGGCGTGATCGCCTTCCACGTCTCGAACCGATTTCTGAAGCTCGCACCGGTGGTCGCGCAACTCGCCGACGACGCCGACCTGGACGCGGTCAACGTGATCGACGATCCGGGCCAAACGGCCTACTCGAGCTCCGAATGGGTGCTCGTCACACGCAACCAGGAATTCCTCGACCGCGATGCGGTGATCGAGGCATCGTCCGAGATCGACGCCATCCCCGGCTTGCCGATGTGGACCGACCAGTTCAACAACCTGTTCAAGATTCTGAAGTAGACCGTCCGACTCCCGCCTGATTCCCTACCGCCATTCATCATGAAAAAATCAACGAAGAACGCCAGCGCATCGGCTGCCACGACCCAGTCCGCCAGCGCGCGACAGCGCAAGGCGATCGTCCACGATTCGCCGATACACGGACGCGGCGTCGTCGCCGCGCGCGCCATCGCGACAGGAGAGCGCATCTGCGAGTACAAGGGCGAGCGCATCGGCTGGCCGGAGGCCTTGCGGCGCCATCCGCACGATCCCGCGCAGCCTTTCCACACGTTCTATTTTTCCATCGACGACGACACCGTGATCGACGCGAACGTGGACGGCAACATGGCGCGCTGGATCAATCATTCGTGCGAGCCCAACTGCGAAGCGGAGACCGTCGACGTGAAAGGCGAGACGCGCATCTTCATCTCGGCGCTGCGCAACATCAAGGCCGGAGAAGAGCTGCATTACAACTACGGCCTGACGCTCGACGAGCGTTACACACCCAAACTCAAGAAACAATTTGAATGCCGCTGTGGCAGTTCGAAATGTACGGGAACGATGCTGTCACCGAAGCGCTGAAACACGTGGCGCCGGAGCACGAGAATGGACGACAAAACGCGCGACAAAACGCTTGCACGCCGCAATGCCGAGCCTATACTCGACGGCAGAGCGTCGTCTCCAGGCGCTTGTGATCCACGCGGTGTTGGTCTTGCGCTGATCGAGACCCGATGACCGCGAACCGCGTGTGCAACGCGCAACCTTCGAGGGAGTCTGGCCATGAAGATTGTTTTGATCGTCGCAGCAAGCGCCACTGCATTGATCAGTGGCTGCGCTTCGTTTTCCAATATGGATCCCAACGCCTACAACGACAACGTCGATGCCCGGAAAGTCGCGGCGGTCGAATACGTCGCCAAGACGCGCGGCGTGACCGTCAAGTGGATCAACTATCCGCAAAAGAAAAGCAGCGCCGTCGGCGCCGCAAACGCACCGGCCGAACCGACCGGCACCTGATCGCATCTCTGATGCGACCGAAGAAGCCCCGCCTCGGCGGGGCTTCTTCATTGGGCGAGCGCTTCGCGAGCGTTCCTCATTCGCAGTCTCTTCATTGGGTGGCAAGCTTCTTGAGATTGGCGAGTCCGGCCGCGAAGTCGTTGCCGACCATCCGGTCCATCGCGAGACCCATCCAGCGCATCATCGGGTTGTTGCCGAGCTCGCCCTCGTTGGTCCACGTGACGCGTGTCGAATTCGGTGCGAGCGCATCGAACGTCATCGCACCGGTCGCCGTGCTGTTGAAGTCCGGAAAGAAAAGCTTGTAGCCGATACGGCGATCGGTCTCTGCCGAGGTCAATGTCATCTCGCCGTCGCCTTCGCTCTTGCTGTGCCACTTCCATTGCGCGCCAGCGCCCGTCTCGGGGCCGGTATAGACGATCTGCATGTTGGGATCGCGTTGATTCCATGCCGACCATTGCTTCCACGCGCGCGTGTTGGCCACCAGCGGATAGATTTTCGACGGCGGCGCATCGATGTCGACCGAGCGCGCCACGCTGTAGTGCGACGGCAGCAGGAACGCGACCGCAACCAGGACGACCACGATCACGATCAGTGCGAGCACGATGCGTTTGACGATTCTCATGAATTTCTCCCTTGTTTGGCATGCGCGACGATGCCAGACGCGACGCGCATTCGCCACAAGATGTTGCGTCTGCCGCGATCTTTCTCCTGTCGTCGATTTCGCGGCTCGAGTGATGCGGCTGCTACGCCGTCCGACGGCGCTCGCGCCGTTTTCTGACCCCTGCTTCATGGGTTCACGTGTGGCGGCACGATGCGAAATAGCGCAATATCTGCGGCCTTCGAATGTCGCCATACGATGCCCATTCCCTCGATCACGAAACCCTGCCTGCGCATCGCCGCACTGTTGGTCCCACTGCTTCTGGCGGCTTCCTGCGGAGGCGGCGGGGGTGACGGTAATTCGACGCCGCCCGCGTCGGGCGGATCGCCTACCGTCGATCAGCTTGCGAACATCTGCACGCCCGTCGGGGAAAAGGCCTGGGAGCTCGCCCACCTCAACGACGTGTACCTGTTCTATCGCGACATCGTGCTGGTCGACCCCACTGCCTACGCAACGCCAGAAGACTATTTCAATGCGCTGCTCGTCAAGTCGAAGGATCGCTTCTCGTTCGTCGAGGCGCAGTCGGTGGCCGACGCCTTCTTCAATGCCGGACAGAACATCGGCTATGGCGCCGAATTCGTGTTCGATGTCAGCAATCGCCTGCGCATCGGCTACGTCGATGCGGGTGGTCCGCTGGCCGCGCAGAGCGTCGGGCGCGGCGCCGAGATCACGACGGTGGCAGGCGCACCGGTCTCGACGCTGACGCGCGCTCAGCTCAACGCCAAGCTCTTCCCCGACAGCACCGGCGTGTCGCTGATGCTCACGGTGCTCGATGCGGGCCTGACAACGCCGCGCGACATCACGGTGATTTCGGCCAATGTCACCGAGAACCCGGTGCCCAACGTGCAGGTGCTCACCGTCGCAGGCGGCGCGAAGGTGGGCTACATCCTCTTCAACGATCACATCGCAACGTCCGAAACCGCCTTGATCACCGCGGTCACGACCCTGAAGGCCGCGGGCGTCAACGACCTCGTGCTCGACATCCGCTACAACGGCGGCGGCTTTCTCTACATCGCCAGCGAGCTCGCACGCATGATCGGCGGCAGCACCATCGTCGCAGGTGCAACCTTCGAGAAGCTGAACTTCAACGACAAGCATCCCGAGAAGACCAACATCCCCGCGAACACAGTGCCGTTCTACACGACCGCGAACAACGGCCAGGTGCTGCCGACGCTCGATCTTTCCCGCGTCTTCGTGATCACCAGTCCGGGCACCTGCTCGGCGAGCGAGTCGGTCATCAACGGACTCTCGCCTTTCGTGCAGGTGATCCGCGTGGGCGGCACGACTTGCGGCAAGCCT
The DNA here is from genome assembly GCA_038318315.1 of Burkholderiales bacterium. Classification (GTDB taxonomy): domain Bacteria; phylum Pseudomonadota; class Gammaproteobacteria; order Burkholderiales; family Burkholderiaceae_D; genus CAHJXF01. The sequence goes on from JBBQCA010000016.1 coordinate 18,615, forward strand.
TACGGATTCATCCAGACCAACAACTGCGGCAAGGCCTATTTCGCGATCCAGTTCCAGGGTGTGAACAACCTCGGCTTCGGCGACTACACGAGCGGCTTCGCGCCGACCTGTGCGGTGGCCGACGACCTCGCTCACGCGTTGGGTGACGTCAACGAAGGGCGGTTGGCGGCGGCGATCGCATATCGCAACACCGGCGCGTGCCCTGCGGCAGCGTCGTCGCAGGAAAGCCTGCAATCGGCATCCAGCCTCGAACGCCTGTTGCGTCGTCCGGATCGCGAGCAGCGCTTGATCCGCTGACGCCGACGGTCCGCGCGCGTCAGAAGTTGCGCGCCCAGACCGGCGCGACCACGGGGTGGCGTTCGGCCGCTTCCACCGCGGCGATCGCCTTCGGACAATGCTCGGCAAGCCACGCGCGGCCGGGACGCCAGCGCGAAATCATCGCGGCATACACGTCGAGCGCGCCGATGCTTGCCCCCAGCAGATAGGGCGACGGTTCGACACGTTCCTCGAACGCGAGCCACGCGTCCTTCAAGCGTTGCAACGCGTGCGCCTTCAGGCTCGCGTGCGCCGCTTCGCCATCGACCCAGCGCTCCGGAAAATCGCCGACGATGATAGGGCCGTAGATGTTGGTCGCGAACGACACGATCCAGCGATACGCAAGCGCGCGCGCGCCGGCGGCCTTCGGCAAGAGCCGCGCTTCGGGATAGCGGTCGGCGATCCACAACGCGATGCCGGCGCTCTCGGTCAGCACCGTGCCGTCGTCGAGCACCAGCGTCGGAACCTGCGCGAGCGGATTGATCGCCCGCAGGCGATCCCATGCCTCCCGATCGTCCCATTCGAAGAGGCTGCGCGTGTAGCTTGCGCCCGCAAGTTCGAGCAGGGCCTCGACGACCGCCGATCCGCACCCTTTGCATCCGTGCAATTCCATTCTTGCTCCTCGTGAATATTGCCGCGATCGCGCGGTAATACGTGGGTCATCGGTTGGCAGCCGTCGCCTAAGCTGAAATCACCGGCACGTACCGGTCCGGTTGGTGGAGGTGCCAAATGCGAAACGAACATTTTCTCCGCGATGCGAACGGCAACGTACTCGCCGTCGTCACCCTGACGGTCGCCGCGATTTTCGGAACCATCGGCCTGGCGATCAGCGACGACTCCTTCTTCGATGCAACGCAGTGGTCGGCAGTTTCAACGGCTCACGCGGTCGCGGTCACGCCTGATTCGAAAGACGCCCAGGCCGTCGCGCGCAACAACGCGACCGATGCGCGCGCCACCGGCAACTGGAGCGCCGACGAGTCGGCGCAGGGCACGCGGCCGGATGCAGCGCACTGAACGTGATGGCACGAGGGGTAATGCGCGATCGGTGGGCGATCCGTGGGCGATGCGCCCCTAATCTGCAATGACCGGATGAAAGCTCGCCGGTCTGCCTCATTCGCGTGACTGACTCATCGAAAACTACGGAGGTGCTTCATGGAAGGCAATCGTTCCACCCGCACAGCGGACCGCATCGTGGTCGTGGTGATGGTCATGATTCTGCTGGCGTGCGGTGTCCTCGGCATCGTGGCCGGTGACCCGTCGTTCGACACTTCGGCACTGGTCCTCTCTTCGAACGACACGACCGCCACGCCTGCCGATACGGATGCGGATGCGCGCAGCCTGCTCGCGAGCAAAGCGACCGGCGGCAATTGGTTTGCCGATGACTCGGCACGAGGCACGCGACCCGACTCTTCGCATTGAGAGGCAGCGACCGCCGTTTCGTCACGACCGTTACGTCAGAGGCGTCGCGCCGCACGCATCACGCGACGGCCTCGCCGCGCGAGCGCTCCGGCTGGTGCGATTCGAACGCGCCGATGATCGCGCGATGCGAGGGCACGCGATGCAGAAAGCCTTCACGCTCGGTCGCATCTAGCAACTCGGCGCGCTTCATCAGGAGCGCATGGCCGTCCTCGAGTATCTCGTCGGCGCGAGGCGTGCGAGCTTCGTCCAGAATTTCGTAGCAGGTGCGATAGATCGCCAGCGGATCCTCGGCGCCCTGCACGGTTCCGCCGGCGTCGAAATGCGCGAGCACTTCGGCCACATGCGCGAGCGCACAGTCGAGCTTGCCCGATGCGCGATCGACGCGCGCCAGGCCGACCAGCGCTTCGAGCGCCATGGTCGCGCGCCCCACTTCGCGATACAGCACCAGCGCCTCGGCATGCAGGGTCGCCGCCTCGTCGAGGTTGCCCAGCGCGCAATAGACGTCGGCCGCGACGTTGGCGCCGGCCGCGCGCAGGTCGGCGTTATCGGTTTCGCGCGCCATCGTCAGTCCCCGCAACGCGGATTCGAGCGCGCCTTGGGCATCGTCGTTCAGCCGCATCGCGGTCGCGAGGTTCATGTGCGTGAGCGCCTCGAACATCGTGAAGCCGATTTCACGATAGATGCGTAGCGCCGCTTCGGCCATCGCGATCGCTTCGGCATAGTTGCCGAAGATGCGCTCGATGTCGCCGATCGACGCGAGCGCATTGGCCTCGGCGACGCGATTGCCGGTCTCGCGCGACAAGTCCAGCCCGCGCCGGTAGTAGTCGCGCGCGGCGCCATAGCGTCCCTGATCGGTCGCGAGGCCGCCCAGCACCGACATCACGCGCAGGTAGGCGGTTGTATTGCCGAGCGCCTCGGCCGAAGCCAGCACGCGCTCGGCCTCGGCCAGCGCCGCCGCGTCGTCGCCCAGCATGCGCAGCGCGTTGACCCAATTGGTGTGCGCATGCAGGCCGGCATCGGGCGTGCCGGCGGCATCGGCACAGGCGACCGCGCGCGCGCCGAGGCTGACCGCGCGCGGGTAGTCCGCGACGCCGAACGCATGCCGCGCAAGTTGCCCGCCCGCGTAGGCACGCTTCTCGTCGTCGTCGAGGGCCTCGGCGATCGCGGCGAGCTGCTGCGCATCTTCGAGATGCGCGCCGCGCAAGCCCTTGCGGAACAGCACCTCGGAGCGCGCGTGCAACAAGTCGAAGCGCGTCGTGATATCGCTCTCGGGGGTGAGCGCCAGCGCGCGGCCGAGATGGTCGAGCGCGGCTTCGCTCGCATAGGCCTTGACGGCGTCCTCGCCGGCCAGGCGAAGGTAGTGCGCCGCGTGCGCGGCATCGCCGGCCTTTTCGAAATGATCGGCGATCAGCGCGTAATACTCGGCGATGCGCTCGCCGCTTTGCACCACCAGCCATTCGGCAACCAGCCTGTGGTGTTCGCGCTTGCGACGCTTCAGGACGCTGTCGTACGTCACCTGATGCAGCACGTGATGCTTGAAGACGAATTCGCGCGCACCTTCGAAAGCCGTGGTCTCGCGCCCGTAGACCAGCTCGCGCGCCATCAACCCCTGCAATGCATCGACCGACGGCGGGTCGATATGCGCCATCGCGCCGTTCCAGAACACGTGGCCCACGACGGCCGCGCATTGCATCGCCCCCCTTTCCTCGGCGGGCAGGGCATCGAGGCGCGCCTGCAGCACACCGACCAGGGTCGGCGGCACGTGGACCTTGGCGAGACGCTCGGGCACAACCTGCCACCGATCGATACCGGTCACGATCACCCCGTCATCGATCAGCATCTTGGTCAACTCCTCCATGTAGAAGGGATTGCCCTCGGCGCCGCCGGTGATCAGTTCGCGCAGGACCGCGAGCGGCTGTTCGATCCGCTGCAGCAACGCATCGGCCAGCTCGCGGCTGCTGCGCCGTGCCAGCGGTGCGAGATCGATGCGCTCGTGATTGCGCTGGCCGCTGCCCCACAGCGGACGGCGCTCGAACAGCGCGGGCCGCGCCGCGCACAGCACCAGCATCGGCAGATCGCGGCAACTCTGGGCGAGGTGATTGATGAAATCGAGCGAGCCCTCGTCGGCCCAGTGCAGGTCTTCGAGCAGCATCGATACCGGCGCGCTCTGCGCGAGCCGCCGGAAATATTGAGCCGCAGCGTTGAAAGCGCGGTCGCGGATCTGCTTGGGGTCGCCGATGATGCCGGCGATGAACGGGCTGCCAGTGAAGTCCAGGCCGATCAACTGGCCGAGCAACGCGGCCTGCTCTTCGGCACCGTCGCCGAAGATCGGAACGAACGCATCGACCAGCTTCTTGCGCGCCTCGGGCAACGAGTCGCTGTCGTCGATCTGCAGCCGCCAGCAGAACACGTCGTGCACCATGCCGTAAGGCAGCAGTTCGCCATGGGTCTGCGCGCGGCCCTGAAAGACCCAGGCCTTCTGCGCCTGCAGTTCGACCCAGTTGCTGAATTCGAGCAACAGGCGGCTCTTGCCGATGCCCGCGTCGCCGACGATCGTGATCAACGACAAGGTCGAGTCGGCGATCGCGTCCTCGAAGGCATCGGTGAGACGCTTCAACTCGACGTCGCGCCCGACCATCGGACACTCGATGCCCTCGACGCCGCGACGGGCGATGCGGAATGCGCGCGGCTTGGCGCGATGCACGAGATAACTGCGCAGCGGGTCGACCACGCCCTTGACGACGATCGCGGGCTGTTCCTCCACGTCGAACACGCCGCGCACATGGCGATAGGTGTCGTGGCTGATCCGCAGCCCGCCTTCGGGCGCGCTCTGCTCCATGCGCGCGGCGATGTTGACGGTGATGCCGCGGATGCTGCCTTCGTCATCGACCCCGCCGCCGAGAAGCACCGGGCCGGTGTTGATGCCGACGCGAACGTTGAAGCCCGACAGACGATGCTCGGCCTCGACCTCGCCTGCGATCTTCCTGGCTTCTTCGAGTATCGCGAGCCCGGTGTGCACCGCGTTCTCGGCATCGTCCTCCTGCGCCTCATCGGCGCCGAACGCGGCCAGCATGCTGTCGCCCGCGTATTGCATCACGCGGCCCTGGCGCGCGACGACGAGCGTGGAAAAGCGCTCGAGCGCGCCATCGACGATCGCATGGATGTCCTCGGGATCGAGCTCGCGGCTCATCGCCGTCGAGCCGACGATGTCCACGAACAGCACCGACACCGCCTTCAGCTGCTGCTGATGGCTGCGCGTCTGCGAGCGCAGGGTATCGAGCTTGTCGCGCATCGGCCCGAGCGCCGCATCGACGGTGGCATCGCCGAGCAGCGCGCGCTGCGCCTCAAGCGCTGCGATTGCGGCTTCGAGTTGTTCGAGGGTCGCATGCATGACGCGACTTCACCTGTGGTGGGATCGGGCGCATGCCGTGTGGCACTTGCCGGTCATTCGTTCTGCGCGCGAGCATACAGTGGGACCGCCGGTTCGCGTGCGGCCATGGCCCGAAAAGTATGTTATCAAACCGGCCTTGGGTCAGCCCGATTGCGGCCGCGGCTCGCGGGTTGCCCTCAAGAGCTTTTCTTCGTTTCGCTGGCCTGACGGAGTTTCGATGCTGACCCAATTCGAAGTCGCGCTCATTTTCGGAGCGATCGGGGCGTTGCTCACGGTGTCGAGCAACCTGATGAAGCGCATGGTCCCGTTACGGGTCCTCGCGCTGGCGGCCAACAGCTTCTTCATGGTGCATGCCGGCCTTCAACGCGACTGGGTCAATGTCTCGCTGCAGGTCGCGCTGCTGGCGGTGAACGCTTATCGACTGTGGGACCTGGGACGGTTGCTGAAAGCGCTCGAACAGGCCAACGCCGACACGCCGCTCAAGGATTGGCTGCTGCCGTACATGAAGAAGAAGAAATTCGCGGCCGACACCGTGTTGTTCAGGAAGGGCGACATGGCGCACGAATTGATCTACATCCGCAGCGGCACCGTGCGCATCCCGGAAATCGATCAAACGCTGGGCGCGGGGGATCTGGTGGGAGAGATCGGGCTGTTCTCCGAAGATCGCAAACGGACCGCGACGGTGGTGTGCGAAACCGCCTGCGTCTGCTACACCATGACCGACGAGGCGATCTATCTTCTCTACTATCAGAACCCCAAGCTGGGCTTCTTCCTGATCCGCCTGATCGTGCAAAGGCTGCTGCGCGATCTGCAGCAAGCACCGGTGGTGGCAACTGTTTGATCGATGGTTGCGTGCCGAATCGAGCGAGACGCGCGCAAACCCGTGCGTTCGATTCGGTATGCCCGACGGAGCTATTGAGTCGTCTGCCGCTTCTTCAACGCCTCGTTGAAGTTCTCGAAGAAATTGTTGGCGATCTTCCGGGCGGCCATGTCGATCAGGCGCGAGCCCACTTGCGCGATCTTTCCGCCGACGGTTGCGTTGGCTTCGTAATCGAGCTGGGTTGCGCCCCCTTCGGCCGGAATCAACTTGACGGCGGCGGTTCCCTTGCCGAATCCCGCGATGCCGCCGCTGCCTTCGAAGCGAATCGTGTACGCGTTGGGCGGGTCCATGTCCATCAGTTGCAGCTTGCCCTTGAACTTCGCCTTCACGGGCCCGATCGCCGCCACCATCACGAGGTCGTAGACGCTCGGCGTCGGCGTCGATTCGCCTTCGGGGGTCGATGGTTCGATCGACTCGCAACCGGGAATCGATTCCTTGAGCAGCGACGTATCGTTGAGCGCTTCCCACGCCGCTTGCTGCGACACCGGCAGGAGTTGTTCACCTTTTAATTGCATGGCTTACCTCGTGGGTCGTACATCGTTGGACTGCATCATCCGGCGTCGGCGAGCACATGCGCCAGCGCGGCGAGACTTTCCAGATTGTGCGCCGGCACGAAACGATCGACGTGCGGCAGCATCGCGCGTATGCCCGCCGCGCGCGGCTCGAAGCCTTGGTAGCGCAACAGCGGATTGAGCCACACCAGCTTGCGACACGACTTGGCGAGGCGTTCGGTCTCGAACGCGAGGCGCGCAATCGACCCATCGGTGTCGCCGTGCTCGAGCCCGTCGGTGACCAGCAGCACGGTCGCGTTCTGCGCGAGCACGCGGCGCGACCAGTCTCGATTGAAATCGGCCAGGCACTGCGCGATGCGCGTGCCGCCCGACCAGTCATCGACCGCCTTGACCACCGTCGCCACCGCCGCGTCGGGGTCGCGCATGCGCAGCGCGCGCGTGATCGACGTCAGCCGCGTTCCGAACACGAAGGTCGAGACCCGCTGCGCGCCGCTCTCGCGTTGCGTGGACAGCGCATGCGCGAAGTGCAGCAGCATGCGCGAATAGCGGCTCATCGAGCCCGAGATGTCGGCGATGATCACCAGCGGGACGGCCTGGGTGCGCGGCTGCCTGAAACGAAACGTCATCGCCCCGCCGCCGCGTGCGGAGGCCTGCATCGTGCGGCGCCAGTCGAGCCGACCGCGCGCGGACCGGCGCGTGCGGCGCGTCGCGATGCGTTCGATGTTGAAGGCGAGCGTCGCCAGCATGCGCCTGGCCGCAAGCCATTCCTCAGCGGTCATGGTCTCGAAGTCGGCCTTGAACAGGCGCTCGCGATCCGAGAACGTCAGCGCCGCGTCGATGATGATTTCTTCGTGCTGCTGCACGCGCGGCCGGTTGTCGGGACGCTTGGGAAACAGGGCGTCCGCGAGCCGGCGGTTCTCTGCCGGACGCACGCCCGAATCCTGCGACCGGCCCTGCACACGCGGCAACAGCATCGCCATCATGCGACCGAGCAGATCGGGGTCGCGCCAGAACAGATGAAACGCCTGGTCGAACATCGCCTGATGCTCGGGCCGATCGATCAGGCACGCGGTCAGGGTTGCATGCAGGTCGGCGCGCGATTCGAGGCCGGCGATCTTCAGGGCTTCGAGTGCGAGACGAATCCGATCGCTGCCCAACGGCAGCCCCGCGCCGCGCAGCACGCGCGCGAAGTGCATCACGTTCTCGGCGAGGTGGCCGGGCGGATCGGACGATGTTGCCGCGTTCGCAGTCATCACGCGCTCATGCGCAAATCACGCGATCGCTTCGCGCAGCTCGGCGATCAACCGCGCGGCTTCGGAGCCCGACACCTTCGCGATGTCGTCCTGGTATTTCAGCAGCACGCCGAGGGTGTCGTTCACGACCTCGGGATCGAGCACGATCGCATCGAGTTGCAACAGGGCGCGCGACCACTCGACCGTCTCGGCGATGCCGGGGCGCTTGAAGAGGTCCGACGTGCGCAGGCGCTGCACGAACGCGACGATCTCGCGCGCCAGCGTTGCCTCGATGCCGGGGACGCGCCGCAACAGGATCTCGTACTCGCGCGCGGCGTCGGGAAAGCCGACCCAGTGATACAGGCAGCGACGCTTGATCGCATCGTGGATCTCGCGCGTGCGGTTCGACGTGACGATCACGATCGGCGGCGTCTTCGCCTTGATGGTGCCGGTCTCGGGGATCGTGATCTGGAAGTCCGACAGCACCTCGAGCAGGAAGGCCTCGAAGGGCTCGTCGGCGCGATCGAGCTCGTCGATCAAGAGCACCGGCGGTACCGGCTGCTTGGGGTCGATGGCCTGTAGCAAGGGGCGCGGGATCAGGAAGCGATCGGAGAACAGATCGGCGGCGAGCGACTGCTTCGAGGCCGCGTCTGCTCCCGAGGCATCGTGCTCGGCCAGTCGAATCTCGATCATCTGCCGCGCGTAGTTCCACTCGTATGCGGCGCCCGCGAGATCGAGGCC
>JBBQCA010000017.1:0-26883 GCA_038318315.1 Burkholderiales bacterium
GATCCTCACGCAGTTGCGTGCCGAGGGTTACGAGACGTCCAAGAGTTACGACGGCGCGGACCTCGTGATCGTCAACACCTGCGGCTTCATCGATGCGGCCGTGCAGGAATCGCTGGACGCGATCGGCGAGGCGCTGGCCGAGAACGGCAAGGTGATCGTCACCGGTTGCCTCGGTGCGAAGAAGGACGCGAGCGGCGACGACATCGTCGCGAAGGTTCATCCCAAGGTGCTCGCGGTGACGGGCCCGCATGCGGCCGGCGAAGTGATGCGGCATGTGCATCTGCATCTGCCCAGGCCGCACGATCCCTTCGTCGATCTCGTGCCGGACCACGGCGTGAAGCTCACGCCGAAACATTATGCGTACCTGAAGATCTCCGAAGGCTGCAACCACCGTTGCAGCTTCTGCATCATCCCTTCGATGCGCGGCGACCTGGTGTCGCGTCCCATCGGCGAAGTGATGCGCGAGGCCGAGAGCCTGCTCAAAAGCGGCGTGAAGGAACTGCTGGTGATCTCGCAGGACACCAGTGCGTACGGCGTCGACTTGCGTTATCGCACCGACTTCGTCGCAGGCCGGCCCGTGAAGACACGCATGACCGAGCTCGTCCACGAACTCGCGACGCTAACCAGCCGCGACGAAGCCTGGGTGCGCCTGCACTACGTCTATCCCTATCCACATGTCGACGACGTGCTGCCGCTGATGGCGGCGGGCAAGGTGCTGCCTTATCTCGACGTGCCGTTCCAGCACGCGCATCCCGACGTGTTGAGGCGCATGAAGCGTCCCGCCTCGGGCGAGAAGAATCTCGATCGCATCCAGGCATGGCGCGCGATCTGTCCCGACCTCACGATCCGCTCGACCTTCATCGCCGGCTTTCCCGGCGAGACCGAGGCCCAGTTCGAATACCTGCTCGACTTCCTGCGCGAAGCCGAGCTCGATCGCGTCGGCTGCTTCGCGTATTCGCCGGTCGATGGCGCGAGCGCGAACAAGCTCGACGGCGCGTTGCCCGACGAGGTCCGCGAAGAGCGGCGCTCGCGGTTCATGGCGGTGCAGGAAGAAATCTCCGCGCGTCGCATACGTCGCCACGTCGGCAAGCTGCTGCGCGTGCTGATCGACGACATCAATCTCGAAGGCGGGGTCGCGCGCTCGTTCGCCGATGCGCCCGAGATCGACGGAAACGTGTTTGTCGCGCCGCCCGAGACCACAAGCGCGCGCATGGCGTGGCGCCAGAAGATGAAGGTCGGCGCATTCGTGACGGTGCGCGTCACCGGCGCCGACGGTCACGATCTGTGGGGTGAGCTGGCCTGAAAGCCTGAAGTCGCGCAGCGCCGGTTAGACTTCCAACTTTGGAGGTAGTGATGGACGCATCACTGGAAAGTCGGGACCCCGAGATCATGAGCGGAGCGCTGTGCTTCACGGGCACGCGCGTCCCCTTGCAAAACCTTTTCGACTATCTCGAAGGAGCTTCGTCCTTGGAAGAGTTCCTCGAAGACTTTCCGTCAATCTCGCGAGCGAAGGCCGTAGCGGTCATCGAGGCTGCACGAGAACGCCTGTTCGCCGATGCGCCTGTTGCTTGACGAATCTGTCCCCAGCAACTTGCGGCAGTCTCTTCCGAATCACGAAGTCAAGACTGCGCTCGAGATGGGAGGTCCGGTCTCAAGAACGGCAAGCTTCTTGCGCTCGCCGCTACAGACTTCGATGCCTTTATAACCGGCGACAAAAACTTGCCGTATCAGCAAAACCTCGCGACGCTTCCGGTCGCGGTGGTTCTTCTCGACGCGCTTTCCAACTACCTTCCATCGCTCCTGCCGCTAGTCCCGAGACTGGAGCGGGCACCGCTGGCGCTTGAGGCGCGCACGTATGTGCGAATCCAATTCGGGGACTAGCTCCGGCGCCCGAGCCGACCGTTGCGATCAAGCTCGACGCCTCAACCAGCGAGACCCGATGCAAGCAACTCTGCCAGCCTCTCGTAACTTGCAGCGACGCCTTTCTCCATCGGCGTCTTGAGGGCGATGTCGCGCGCTTCGCGCGATTCGTAGAGGATGGCGAGCGTGAGCGTGGTCACCCCGCGGCGCTCGACCAGAACGGTGGTGACGAGTGCTTCGCCCGGATACCAGGACTCATCGAACTTCTCCGTGACGACGAGCCGTTCCTCCGGAACGACCTCGCGAAAGACGCCGCGCAATCCCATCTCGGTTCCATCACCATCGTGACGCCACACGTAGCGATAGGCGCCCCCCACTCTCGGATCGATGTCGCAGACCGGCATCGACCAGCCGGGCGGCCCAAGCAGCCAACGCTTGACCCGTTCCGGCCGGGTCAGCGCGTCGAAGACCAGGCCGCGTGGCGCATCGAAGACGCGCGTCATCGCAATTTCGCGATCGCCGGGCGTGGTGACCTGCAGCGTTCCGACGGTGTGCATCGATGTGTGCATTTGGGGGCTTCTCTAATCAATCAATGGTCGGTTCAGTTCCGTGCGCCAAGTTGCCGGGTCGGCACTCGACTCCGGGCCGGCAACATAGCATTCCCACAGATTCGGTGCGGGCTTGTGTCCTTGCGCGGTGATCCATGCATTGAACTCTCCCCATGCGGCGCCGAGGCCCTCGTACGAACCGTGATAGATCGTTCGCGCCACCGTCGCGGCGGGCAACTGGCCGGCCCCCACCCGACCGGCAGCGGCAATTGGCGCGGCAACGGGTACGCCGATTTCGAAATCGAAAGTTTCGGGGTCCATCCTCAAGTGATGCGAAAAAACCGGACCCACAGGTGCGATGCCCTGGGCGGCAATCGCGGTCATCAACTCGTTGATGCCCGGGCCCATGACCCGTTGAATCTCGTTCCGCGGAATGGTGAGCCGTATCACGGCGGTGCGCTGGGTAGCGGTTTGTACGATCTGTGGCTGGTCGAGCACGGTGACTCCTTCTGAACGTTAGCGGTTGACGCGTTTGCGTCTGTTTTCCTTGGCTTTCATTTCATCGAGCAGGGCGTCGAGGCGCGCGAAGCGGCCCTCCCAGAACTGTCGATAGTTTTCCATCCAGACGACGGCCTCCGCGAGCGGCTTGCCTTCGATCTGACACGGCCGTCGCTGCGCATCGCGACTCCGTGAGATCAGGCCTGCGCGCTCGAGCACCTTGAGGTGCTTGGAGATGGCGGGCTGACTCATCGCGAACGGCTCGGCCAGCTCATTCACCGACGCCTCGCCGGACGCGAGACGCGCGAGAATCGCTCGCCGGGTCGAATCCGCAAGCGCGGCGAACGTTGCATCGAGCCGGGCGGACGGCGTCATTACATAACCCTTGTTTTAGATAACCATTTGGTTATATACAACACTGACTCCGTCGTCAAGTGATCTTCTGAAGAACCTGCCAGTCCGATCGATACAGCGTCCACAAGGTCCACGCGAGCGGCAGCGCAAGCAGCGCGAACGCAGGCCCGATGCGGCCGATCGCGCCGCTTGCGATGCCGAACAGCGGCGAGCCGATCAGCACGCCGAAGTAGGTGAAGAACAGCGAACCCGCCGTCGCCATCGCCGCCTGGTCGTGCGGCACGACGCGCGCGACCGTCCCGAGAAAGACGCCGTTCCATCCGATCGCGGTGGCACCGTAGATCACCAGCAGTGCGATCACCCCCGCATGCGGCAGGCTTGCCGTGAGCAGGGGCATCGCGAGCCCCACGAGCGCCATCGCGAGCGCCAGCCAGAACAGCGTGAGCCGCGCGCCGCCGCTCCATCGGTCCGCGATCAGTCCCCACACGATGCGACCCGCGATCGCTGCGACCTGCGCGATCGACAGCGCAGCGCCCGCAGCGACGATGGTCCACGTGAGATCGTCGTGCAGGAAGCTGACGAGGTACGACGTGAAGCTCACCTGCACGCACGAGAACACCAGCGTACACAGCGCGAGGCGACGCAGCAGATGATGCGACCACACGAAGCGCAGCGGCAGCGTGGTGCGCGAGAGCTTGGGCAGCGGACTGTTCGCGTCGCGATGCGCGTCGAGCGCGTTGCGCAACACTTCTGCGAGCGCGATGCCGGCCACGCAGATCGCCGCCATCACGACCATCGCCCAACGCGCGTCGAGGCGCGTGAGCACGAATGGCACGATCAGTCCCGCGAACACGCCACCCAGGGGAACGCCGGTCTGCTTGATCGAAAAGACCAGCGCGATGCGCGACGGCGGCGTGGTGCGCGCGAGCATTTCCGAGCTTGCCGGCGTGATCGGGCCGTAACCCATGCCCAGCAGAACCGCGCCTGAAAAGGCGATCGCCGGCTGCGGCAACGCGACCAGCAACAGGCCCGCCGCACACACCGCCAGCGACACTTCGCTGGTGCGTATCGGCCCCCAGCGCCGGACCAGCGGCGCACCCCATTGGCTCGAGATCATCGCGGCGCCATAGACGATCGCGATGTAGAGCCCGACCACGACCGTGCTGGCGTGCAGCGCCTCGAGCAGGCGCGGCGCGGCCACGGCAGGCGCGATGATCGCGGCCGAGACTGCGGATTGCACCAGCAACGTGGTCGGCAGCGTCGCGAAGCCGATCCAGACGCTGGTGCGCGGCGGAGGTTGCGTCATCGGTGGCTTGGTCGGCTCAGTCATCGCTCGCATCCTTGCGCGCGGCTGCGCGGGTGCCGACGACCGCGCCGCCCACCACGAGCGCCAGCGCGATCACGATGGGCCAACCGAATCGCGAAGGGTCATCGAGTCCGAGCAGGCAAGTCGAGATCAGGGGCGTGAGAAAGGCGAGCGTGCCGATCGCACGCACATCGCCGCGTTTCAACGCGGCGTCCCAGAGAAAGAACGCCGCGCCCATCGGCCCGATCGCGAGCGCGGCCAGCGGCCAGGCATCGGACGCGGCGTAGCGATAGGGCGCTTCGAGCATCGCATGACACGCGAGGGCGAGCAGGCCCGAGACCAGGCAGAAGAGCCCGATCGCCGCAGTCGGAAAGCGCAGGGTATGCGTACGCGCTCTTTGCCGCAGTCGCTGTCCCATCAGGGAATAGGTGGCCCAGATGAAGGCCGACACGAGTGCGGACGCGTAGCCCCATGCGACGCGGCTCGATGGATTCGATGCATCGGTCGCATCCCACGACGGCAGCCGCCCGTTCGTGATCGCAAGCATCGCACCGGCGAATCCGAGCAATCCTCCCAGCACATGCCAACGCGTCAGGCGCGCATCGCGAAGAAACAGCGGCGCGAACATGACCATCATCAAAGGCCATAGATAGTTGACGAGATTGGCGGACAACGGCGGCGCGAGCCGCAGCGCGACGAACAGAAAAAAATGAAAACCGAAGAGACCATAGATGCCGAGCGCCAGCACGCCCGGCGCGACCCGCCACTGCCGCCACAGCGGCGCTGCGATCAGGCCCGCGAGCGTCAACGCGCTACCCACCAGCAGGAAAGGCGGCATGGCCGCCAGCCGCACGCCCAGCCACGCCAGCGTGCCCCACAAGCCGATCGCAGCCAGCGCCAGCAGGTTCGCGTTCATGCGCGTCCGAAGTCGCGATGAGTGGTCGTCCGATACGGGAAAATGAAGTGCGTCCCGATACTGCCCCATCGCCAATCCAAGGAGCCGATCATGCTGCGCTGGGCCATCATCTTCTTCGTCATCTCGCTGATCGCGGGTGTGTTCGGCTTCACCGGCATCGCCCAGGGTGCGCGGTCCATCGCGAAGATTCTCTTCTTCATCGCGATCGCCCTGTTCGTGTTGTTCGTGATCCTGGCGTTCACCATCGGCAGCGCACTCTAGGGAAATTCATGGAAACTCACGATCCCGCTCCGAAAGCGCGCGATATGCAATCTTCCGATATGCAAGGGCGTTACGAAGACATCTGGAAGCGCATCGAAGCTGTTCGTTTTGCGATGCTGACCACCGTCGATGCCGATGGAAGCCTGTCGAGTCGTCCAATGACCACCGTGCAAAAGCAGTTCGAAGGCACGTTGTGGTTCTTTTCCTCTCGCTCTTCGCCTCCCGCAGTCGCGATCGCGAAGAATGCTGCGGTCGGCCTCCAATATAGCGACCCCGACGACGACCTATACGTGTCGTTGTCGGGCGATGCGCGGCTCGAGCACGATCGCGCTCGCATGCAAAGCTTGTGGAGCCCGATGGTCAAGGCTTGGTTTCCGGAGGGCATCGACGATCCCGATCTGGTGCTGCTGCGCGTCGATGTGCATAAGGCCGAGTACTGGGACGTGAAGGAGAGCAAGCCGGTTCAGCTGTTCAAGATGGCCCGTGCTGCGATGACCGGGGAGCGTCCCAAGGATCTGGGTGAACACAAGTCCTTGACGATGTAACCGGTAGCGTCGACGGGCCTCGGCGGTCCGCAACAACCCCTGAAACCAATGAGAAGGAGTGGCACCAATGGGTATCCTCAGCAACATATTCAGCAAGATCTTCCCCTCGTCGCATCCCGCAGCTTCCGGGCCGTCCGACGCTGCTGCTGCCGGGACGATGGCGCCGGCGCCCGCTCCGGTCGCGCCGATGCCAGAAGTCGATGTGGAGCAGATGCTCGATCAGCGCAATGCGCAGGGTAGCGAGAAGTTGAACTGGCGCACCTCTATCGTCGATCTGATGAAATTGCTGGGGCTCGACAGCAGCCTGACGGCGCGCAAGGAACTCGCCAAGGAATTGCACTACACCGGTGACACCAACGATTCGGCGGCCATGAACATCTGGCTGCACAAGCAGGTGATGAGCAAGATTGCCGCCAACGGTGGCAAGGTTCCCGCCGATCTTCAATAGCGCGGCGCGAGGGGAGCGCTGACGACACACCGTGATTCTCGGAAGCGTGGCGCAGGGCTGATTCAGTATGATGCGCAACGATGAAATTCAAGGATTACTACGAAGCCCTCGGCGTTGCGCGCGATGCGTCGGACGCCGACATCAAGAAGGCATATCGGAAACTCGCCCACAAATATCATCCCGACGTATCGAAGGATCCCGATGGCGAAGAGAAATTCAAGAGCGTCGCCGAAGCCTACGCGACCTTGAAGGATCCCGAGAAACGCGCGGCCTACGATCAGCTCGGCCGACATCGCGCCGGCGAAGATTTCGTTCCGCCGCGCGACTGGCAGCAGCACTACGCGCATCAACCCTTCGGTAATGGTGGCGCGGGCGGCGCGCACTTCGAGGACATCGACTTGTCGGACTTGTTTGCGGCATTCGCCTCGCACGATGGTGGCGGGCGCGCGCGTCCGCGCGCCCGTGCCGCACGGCCCGGCCAGGACTTCGAAGTCAGCGCGCCCGTCACGCTCGAGCAGATCCATGCGGGTGCCGAAATCGACATCGAGCTCTCGCTGCCCGAGACCGGCGCCGACGGCATGCCGCACCGGGTTGCCAAGACCTTTCGCGTCAAAATTCCGAAAGGCGCGGAAGACGGCCAACGCCTGCGCCTTGCGGGCAAGGGTGGCGCCGGCACCAAAGGCGGCGGGAACGGAGATCTCTACATCGTCCTCGCGTTGCAGCCGCATCCGCTCTATCGCCTCACCGGGCGCGATCTCTATCTCGACCTGCCGCTCGCGCCGTGGGAAGCCGTGCTCGGTGCGAGCGTCGAAGTGCCCACGCTGGCGGGCATCGTCGAGATGAACATACCGGCCGGTACGTCGGCCGGCCGCAAGCTGCGACTTGCCAGGCGGGGACTCCCATCGGCGAAGGGCGAGCCCGGCGATCTGTATGCGATCGTGCGCATCGAGGTGCCCGCGTCGCCATCGGCGCGCGAACGTGAACTCTATGGCGAGCTGCAGAAAGCATCGAGCTTCGAGCCGCGCGCGCGTCTGTTCTCGGGAGGGCAGTCGTGAAGATCGAACGCACCGAAGTCGTCTGGCTCGAAGCGCGATCCGACTACACCGCGTTCGATCTCGCCAACATGTCCGGGCTGCCTGCCGAACTGCTCGATGAATTGATGGAGTGCGGCGCGCTACCCGCGCGAAACGATCCGGACAGCACGGGCCAGGGCAGCGCGCGCTTCGAAGCCGAATGCATCGCGCTGGTTCGCACCGCGCGCCGCTTGCGCGACGACTTCGATCTCGATGCCAACGGACTTGCGGTCGCGGTATCGCTGCTGCGTCGCATGCGGGTGCTCGAGATCGAACTCTCGGAAGCACGTGCGCGCGCGGCGACGACGTCCGACGCGCGCGACATCGACCCGCGCTAGGCGGGCAACCCGCTCAAGCCATCTGCTGAATGCCGGCAATCGCCCATTCGTGGCTGCCGTCGAGGGGACGGACCAGATGCCACACCTCATCGAACGGCGATGCGACGGCGTCCTTCTGCTCGCGGATCAGGCCGTGGAAACGCACGCTGACGATCTGGCGATCGGCCTCGACGGCGACATCGAGCACCTGGGCATCGACGTGCACGACATCGGTCTCCTGCGGCTTTCCGGCGCGATCCTGCAGGTCGAGCTTGAACGCCGCGAACATCTCGGGCGTCGCAAACGCGCGCAGGTCGTTCAGATCCGAAGCATCGTTGGCCGCCTGCATGCGGATGAAGATCATTTTCGCAATGCGCTCGAAGCCGCTCACGTCGAAGTCTGCGGGCAGGGTGGTCGCCGCGACGTTCGGCGCTGCGGCGAACGCCGATGCGGAAGTTGCGGATGGAAGCAGGTTCGACGCCGCAGCCCCGTTGTTCGACTGACCGGATGCCCACGCTGAACCGTTGGTGCCGCTGAACTGCGTGCCGCCCGGCGCAACCATCGCTGGCGAGGAGGCCGGCGCGGGGCCGAAGCGCCGCATCAGGAAGCGCACCACGAACACCGCGACCAGTCCGAGCAACGCGATCATGAGGATGTTGCCGAATTCGGCGCCCATGCCGAAGTGACTCATCAGCGCGGCGATGCCGAGCCCGGCAGCCAGGCCGGCGATCGGACCCATCCACGAGCGTCCGGGCGTGGCCGGTACCGCAGCGGGCGCGGGCTTGGCGGGTACTGCCGTTGGCGGGCTGCGCGGCAGGCTGCGCTGCATTCCCGCGCCACCGCCGCCGCCCAGGCGCGCGGCCTCGGCCGCCAGCGGAGCAAGGCCGATCGAAACGATCGCTACCATCAGGGCAAGCCAAAGTGCTTTCATGTTCTTTCCTTCGAGCGGTTGTGGCTGGGGTGCGCGATCATACGCCGCGCTCAAGACAGCTCTCATGTCCGGCCGATGCATCAAAACGCAAGAGAGGCATGTCGAAGAAGGTGGTGCGCTCGCGGCGCATCGCGTATCTGCGAAGATGCGAACCCATCAAGAAAAAGGAGACGCCATGAAAAAAAGACTCGTCGTCCTGACGTTGACGATGGCGGCATTGGGCTTCGGCGTCCCGGCGTTTGCGGATGGCCCGATCGTCATCAAGTTCAGCCACGTGATCGCGGCCGATACCGCCAAGGGCAAGGCCGCGGAGCATTTCAAGAAGCTGGCCGAAGAGCGGACCAAGGGCGCGGTCAAGGTGGAGGTCTATGCCAACTCGGTGCTCTACAAGGACAAGGAGGAACTCGAAGCCTTGCAGCTCGGCGCGGTTCAGATGCTCGCACCCACGCCCGGAAAATTCGGGCCGCTCGGGGTGCGTGAATTCGAGGTGCTCGATCTGCCGTATCTCTTCGACAGCCTCGAGGAAGAGCATCGCGTGACGGGAGGTCCGATCGGCCAGCAGCTCTTGCAAAAGCTCGAAGCCAAGGGCGTGCACGGTCTCGCATTCTGGGACAACGGCTTCAAGGAGATGACCAGCAACAAACCGTTGCGCAAGCCCGAGGACTTCAAGGGGCAGAAGATCCGCATCCAGTCGTCCAAGGTGATCGAGG
Source organism: Burkholderiales bacterium (assembly GCA_038318315.1). Classification (GTDB taxonomy): domain Bacteria; phylum Pseudomonadota; class Gammaproteobacteria; order Burkholderiales; family Burkholderiaceae_D; genus CAHJXF01. The sequence goes on from JBBQCA010000017.1 coordinate 9,768, forward strand.
CGCAGATGCGCGCGGTCGGCGCGATCCCGCAGGTGATGGCGTTCTCGGAGGTGTACATGGCCTTGCAGACCGGCGTCGTCGACGGTCAGGAGAACCCGACCAACGTGATCTATCCGTCCAGGCTCTACGAAGTGCAGAAGTACCTGACCGTGTCGGACCACGGCTATCACGGCTACGCCGTCATCACCAATGCCAAGTTCTGGGCAGGCCTTCCGCCCGACATCCGCGCCACGCTCGAAGGCGCGATGAAGGACACGACCGCCTACTTCAACGCGTCGGCCAAGAAGGAGAACGACGACGGCCTGGCCGCGATCAGGAAGGAGGGCAAGACCCAGATCATCGTGCTCACGCCTGAGGAAAAGAAGGAGTGGAAACGCGCCTTCATGCGCGTGCACGAGGAGATGGCCGACAAGATCGGGAGGCCCTTGATCCAGTCCATCTACAAGGAAACAGGGTTCGATCCGGCCAAGTTTTGAAGGCTTAGCAGGATTCGAACCTGCGAGCTATCGGCTCGCGCGTCAGAGCGACGTCGCGGGCGGCGGTTCGAAATCGAAATTGACGACCACCTCGTACCAGCCGGGATGCGGTGCGCCGCGCAACAGGCCGGGGTTGAACCGCATGTCCTCGAAACTCTTCGTCACGAGATCGATGTAGTCCTGCGACATCGTCGATGCCGAGACGATCGCATTGACGACCTTGCCTTCGCTGGACACGACCAGCAGCAGACGAACCATGCCGATGCGATGTGGATCGTCGCCCGGCGGCAGGACGAGGATCGGATAGCTCAGCGGCGTAGGCCGGGTGACGGGATCGGAGGTTTCGTTCGCATGCGGCCCTGGCGCCTGCTCGCCGATCGCCGCGAAGGCGTCGAGGGGGCCGCGTTGCACGCCATCCTGTGATGCAACCAGTGCCCCTGCTGCCATTCGCCGAAGGATCGGGGCCGTCGATGTCGTTTGCGATGAGGCCGTCTTCTGCGGCCCCGCGGAGGCCTGCTGCGACATCGGCGCCAGCCTCGCTGGCGTCTGCGCCAGCGTCACATGGAGTGGCCGGCCTTGCGAAGACGCAGCCCTCATTTCGGGAGGGTCGTTCAAGGGCGCCGCATCCGGCGTCGTGAACGCAATCGCCGCATGCACGCCCGATGAGAAGACCACACCCAAGAGCAGGGGCTTCGAAAAATTCTTCGGAAAGGACATCGAAAGAGAGGGGAACGCGACGCGCATCGTGAGCCGCTATCGAATCGGAATCAGCGTGTTCGCAGACATGTCGCCGAACTAGGCGACGACCGTAATCTCGACCAGCCGCGCATGACCTGAGCCATCCGCACTCGTGCGTATCCTCACTTGCATCCCGTTCTTGAGGTAGCCGATGTTGCTGACCTTCTCACCGCCGGAAAGAACGATGCTGGGAAGCGCGCCCATCACCGAGTACGTGATGCCGCCGATCGCGATCTTGGCGTTCTTCGTGTCGACCCAATCGACGGCCAGCACTTCGGTTCGCGCAGGCAATACCAGCGGCGGTTGAGGCGGAGTCTGTGCCTGAGCCGGCATGCTGCGTCTGCCATCGCTGACTGTCGCCGCGAACGCTGGGCTCTGGCCAACCGCGATCAACGTAAGGGCGGCGAGCGACAGCGCGCGGAATGATGAAAGTTTCATGAACGTATCCTCGTGTCAGTTGTTGACGACTTCTTTCCAGAACACGCGTCGGCCGCCGACGACCGAAGGTGGAAGATGAACGGGCTCGGTGAGCTTGTCGCCGTTGTACTTGCTGATTTCGGCCACGGTCGTTCCGTCGGGCAAGACCACCACGGTGGGCGCGCTTGCACCCGCGTCTCCAAGAAACACGCCTGAACTCCCTGGCAGCGTCGAATTGGAAAGCACGCCGCCGAATTCATAGTCGATCTCGTAGAACCAGCTCGATCCGCCAGGCACGCATGGGTCCGACGAAGGAATGTTGCTTGTGAACACCAGTGCGGTACTCACGACTCGCGGGTCCGTGTTGAGGCGTTCGCCCGGGCTCAGATTGAAGTCGACGTACCACCCGCGTTGCGTCGAGTAATCGATCTTGACCGCGGACAATTTCCTCGTGCCCGAGCCCAGATCGGTGAGGGTCTGCTGGACGAGCTTCGAGCGTAGCGGCGAGATGAGCGGCGCGCCTGACATGTCGTCGATCAAGCCGTACATCGATTGCGTGCCGGTGGTCGCAACATCCGAATCTCCCAGATAGAGTCCGGTGCCGACATAGACGAAACGACGGCCGGTGCCCCCACGTGTGATCTCGGCGAGCTCCGGTTCGGTCGTGACCGATTGCGGATTGCCTGAACTATCCACCAGCGTGGCCAGCTTGGCGACCGACCAGGTCCCCGTGCTCCCACCGCTCAGGTCGAAGCGCCATACGTTGCCCTGCAGATCGCCGCCGTAAACGAAATCGGTGGTGTTATTGATCGAGGCATTCGCTGAATATGCGCTGATCTTCGCCAGGCCTGATGGCGAACCGGACGAGCCGAACCCGGTGGAGATGTCGCGAATCAATGCGCCGGTTCGCGGATTGAGCACGAACAGGTGGCCCTGGCCATCGCCCCCGGTCGTCGAGCCGTTGTTATATCCCGAAGCGACCAGCACCACCCAACCCGCGGCGGCCGTCTTGGTCAATATCGGCCGGCCGTAGCTGTATCCCTGGTTGGCGGCAACGGACGCAGAGGTCAATGCATTGGGGAATTCCCACAACACCTTGGCGGCCGCATCGGCTTCGCTGGTCGCCACGGTGTCGGTCACGTCGAGCGCGTAATAGCCGCGCCCGCCCTTGCCCAGCCCACCGATCAGGAGCGTATGCCAATCGGGGCTGCCCGCTGTTGCACCGACGGTTGCGGTGAAATCGGCATCGCCGGAGATGGGCGTGCCATCGACGCGATACAGATGCATGAACCCGGTCTTGCGTGTCGACGTGTTCAACGACGACCAGACCAGCTTCGGGATATAGGCCCACAACTCGGCGCCGGTGCTCGCGGAAAATGCGTGCAGCATGCCGTCGTTGCTGCCCTGGAACACGACGCGCGGCCGGCTTGCCTTGGCGGTCTTGAACGCCACGAGACATCCCGTGGCCGGAGCGCTGTAGCAAAGATCCGCGTACCGCGCGCTCGGGCTGCGCACCAGTACAGGCTCTGCATCGACCAGATCGCCGAGCACGTGTGCGCGCCTACGATAAAGCGTGCCCTCGTTGCTGCGATCGCCTCGGATGTAGGCAATCACGTTGGCCGAGTCGAGCGGGCCCGGCGGTGTCGTTGGCGAATTGAAAGCCAGCTCATCGAGCAGACCCAGCTTGGTGGTTGTCGTGGCGCTCGACGGCCTGAACTGGATGCCCGAGGTTCCGTTGTAGCTTGCAATCATCCGGCTGGTGGGAGTTGCGCTGTCCAGTTGCGTGCGCGCCGACGAAGGCCAGTTCGGCGTCGTGTGGTCGATCACGCCGGTTGTGAGATTGATCGGGAAACTCTGCAGATCGCCGGTCCAGTTTCCGGAATTGTATGAAGATTCATACGATGCATTGTCTCCGGCCACGATGTTCGGGTTGGAGACCGTCACCGCAGCCGATGCGCCGTCCTTCGAGATGATGTCTTGCGCAACGACGTCCAGCGCCGTCAGCAAGTCCGCTTCGCTGCTTGCGAGGAAGGCGCTGGTGCTTCCGCCTGCCGCGGCCATCGCGTTGAGCGTCGCGACGGCGCTGGCGTTCGTGACCGTGTCGCCCATGCCGACCACGTAGGTCTGGACATCGTAGGTCTTGCTGGAAAGACTGGTGGTGCGCAGCGTGGTCACCGCGTCGATCGCATCCTGCGAGGCCTTGCCGAAAGTCCAGGCCCCGGCAGCATACGTATTCGCCCGGTCCGTGTCGGAATACAGGCTGCCGTCGCTCTTTCCGGTCGGAGCTCCATCGGTGACCATCATCACGAAATTGCGCTGGCACTGATACTTGATCGGTGACTTGGAGCCATCCCGGAAATAGTCGTACGCCGACCTGAGCGTGCCGTAGAGCGGTGTGAACAGCGCCGCGTTCTTCAACTCGCCCGTTGGAGTGAGCGTTTCCGGCTGAAGCGCGGCCATGATGGCAGGGTACGGAGCCGAGGCCGGCACATCGGCCTGCACCGGCGCAAGCAGTGAGCCGGCGCCCGTGATGTTCGACAGATAGCCGAAGCCGCGCGGTACGTAGAACTGCCTCGGATACGGTGGGTTGCTGACCGTGAATCCCGCATCGGTGGGCGTATAGCAGAAGCCGCCGAGGCTTCCGCTGAACGCTCCAGGGCTCCACGAATTGACCGGCCCGTGGGTCAGGTATTCGGTGAAGCATGCACCGGCACCGTCGTACGCCCACAGCGATGAGAAGACGAGATTGATGTACAGCACGTCCAGGATGTCGGAGTCGTCGCCGCTCTTGTCGTACGTGACGAAGTTGCCGCCCGCAAACGGTTGGGGGTTCGCCACGCAGCCGCGGTTGCCGTTGGAGGCCGATACGCCGCCCACGCAGTCGTCGGTGAACACCATCGTGGCCGCATCGCCGAAGTAGTAGGCGTAGGTCGAGTAGAGCGTGGGCGTCGCGTCCTGCAACTCGAACGACATCAGTCCCCAGTTGAAGTTGCTGCGATAGGTCGTGACGATGTCACGCAACACGCGCCTGCCGATATTGCCGCGCGTGTCCGGATCGGTACCGGTGACGAGCTTGCCGGCCATGAACGCATCCATCGACTGCGAGTTGTCGAAGATCGAAAGCACGTTCGCCTTGACGTTGTTCTTGACGACCATCGGCACATCCGACAGGTCGGTCGCTGCGGCGAATGAGGCAGACGACGGCACGCAAGCGAGCAAGGCGACAAGTAGCGCGAGGTGGCGGAAGGAAGGGATGTTCATGGCTGCCTTCAGGTTCGGCTTCATTGGGCGACGATCGCCTGCACGAAGCTCGTGGTGTTGCGGGGACCGCTGACGCGTACGCTGACGCGGTAATTGATGACTTGCTTCGAAACGGAGGGCGAGGAGCTGTTGACGTTCTTGCTTCCGCCTTCGCCGGTGCTTTTGCCGGCATAGCAGTTCAACTGCGGGTCTGCCAGGGGACTGGCCCCGGTGCACAAGCGGTCGATGACGTACTGCACGGAATAGGATGCGTTGATGGTGGTCGCCGGGACAGTCGACCAGTTGCCCACTACGGTGGGGATGCCATTGACATCGGTCGCCTGTCGCGCCGGGTAATACACGCAAGCGCCGGCGAGGCAGCCCGATGGGTAGTTCGTTTCGGGAGTCGCAAGCACCGTGACGAGTTGCGAATACGCGAGCTCGACACCGGCGTCGGTGGCGGCCAAGGCGGACTGCTTGAATGCGAAGTTGCCGGCGATCATGTTGGTCGTCTGCGTCGCACGCACCAGTGCGACGCCGGCAAGCGCCATCGCCACGATGCCGATCAGAACGAGGATGAGGACGATGCCGCTCTCGTTCCTGACGGGCAGCCTGCGTTGCGCGCGGTTCATACGTTGCCCCACAGCACGTTGCGCAAGGGAACGATGGTTTGATAGACCTTGTAGCGATACTTCTGCCAGGCCGGGTCCGCCGAAAGATCGATGACCGGTGCCGGACTGGCCACCGAGTCGCGCCATGCGCACGGCCCGTTGTTGACTTGAAGACTTACGTTGGTGCAAGACGTCGTGACGTTCGTGCCTTCCTGCTTGTCGCTGCGCGAGACGACGACGAAGCGGACGGCCTTGATGCGCTTGCGGTCGGCGGGCGATGCGGCCAGCGCGGTGGGGCTCCACGTGCCGGTCGCGTTCACCCAGGTATCGACGCTCTGGCTGCCAACGGGTGCGACACCGTACTGCGCCTTCATGAAAACGACATTGCGAGCCAGCGAGAAGGTCTGGGCGGTCGGCGCCAGCCCGAGGTTCGACATGGTCATCTGCAGGTTGTTGGCATTGACCTCGAACAACTTGCTCACGATCGTCTTGGGATTGAGCACCAGCGAGCCGGTCGGATAAGACGGCCATCCCGCCATACCGGGCGGCGTGGAGTTGTAGGCGCCGCTCGGGTTGTGTTTGATCTGCAGTCCGGTGGCGATGACATTGGTGACTTGCATGACAGTGCAGTTGCCGCCTTGCGTCACGATCATCAGGTCACCGATCGTGAAGTTGTCGATACGCGAGACCGTCAGCGCATCTTTGGGATCAGTCATCGTCGCGGTGGTATAGGAAGGCAGGCCGCCGAGCAGGTCGCCGGTGTTGACCTGGACCTTGTCCGAGGCCGTGGCGGTTGCGCCCGCCGTGATGATCAGCGGCATCAGCGAGAAGTTGGGAATAGGTCCGCCCGCCGCGCTCGAATACGTATAGGTCTGCGCCTGCGTGCAATCGAAGATGGCCGGGTCAGCGATGCCGGATCCGGCGTTATGGATTTCCTGCTCGAGCTGGGCCAGCGTGACCAGACCGTTCTCCTGCGCTTCGGAGCCGGCGACGGTCGAGCGCTTCTGCGCCTCGAAGGTCGAGAACGTCTGGAGGATCGCGCCCGACGCGATCAATCCGATCGCAAGACCGACGAGCATCTCGACGAGCGAAAAGCCGCGTTGGCGAAAGGATGGTGAAGGGATAGCCACGCGCATCTCCTAATTGATCTGTGCGACCGTGACTTGCTGGTGGTAGTCGATGTCCTGAGCGCGCTTCCAGCACACGACCACGGTCACGGTGTTGTCAGCGGCAACCGAAAGCGTCTGCACGCCGCTCACTGCGCCGGGCAGCGTTGCCGCCACATCCGCGAGCCAGCTCAGGACCACCGGATTGGTGGTCGCGGCGCCTCCCGGCACGCATGGCGTACCGGTGGTGCGGTGGTTGTAGGTCGCGATGTTGGGACGGTCGCTCCAGAGCTGACCGATGATCTGCGTGGAGAGATACGACGCGTCGGAGCGGTACTTCGCATCCGTGGCGGCCGTGACCGATGCGGCCTGCAGGCTGACCAGGCCGATCAGCGCGAACGAAAAGATCGCGATCGAGACGAGCGCCTCGATCATGACGAAGCCTCCGGCTTCGGTCTTTTTCAATCGGTTCATGTCACGCCTCACGAGCAGGCCATCTGTGTTCCGGATGCGGCCGATGGGTCGCATACGAAGACGCGTCCACTGGAGTCGCCTGCCGAGACGAGGATGCGGCGCGCCATGCGTGCGCTGGTCGCGGTGATGTCGATGCGCGTGATCGATGCGCCGCCGGCGGGATTCGGAATCACGCGGCCGAAGCCGTTGAAGGTCACGCGCTGACCGCCGCTCGGCGTCATCGTCACGACGGTGACGAGGCTGCCTTCGCGATTCGGTGAGCTCTGGATGATGTTGGCCGCCGGCACGCTGCCGGGAGCGAGTGCGCAGCCGGTCGATACCGTCCAGCCGGTGCCCACGCCGGACCAGTCGAAGCACACCTGCTGATTGCGCCTGACCGCTTCGGTCCGCGCGAACTGCAATCCCTGCGTGAGGGACTCGGAGCTTCCGCGAACCTCGGTGTTGCGAATGAAACTCGTGAAACTGGGCGTGGCGACGGAGGCGAGGATCGCACCGATCGATACCGTGACCATCAACTCGACCAGCGTAAAGCCGGACTGCCTGGTGTACCGCTGCATGGTCAGCATGAGTCCCCCGAGCGGATCAGCCAGCACGCAGCAGGCAAACCCGAAGCACCGACAAAACTGCGTGTCTGCTTGGTGCTGGATTGATTGACCGTGTATTCGAAGCCGGTCATGGTGGAAGCGCCCACGGCGTGCAACACGAACGATTGATCGTCGGTTTGCGTCGTGACCGCAGGGTCGTTCGTGAGGTAGCAGGTGAACGTGAAGTAGGCGGAGTTGCTGCTCGAAACTGCCACACCGCACCCGGTCCCGCTGATGCCGTAATTGCGTTTGTCCTGGAAGTACTGCTCCATCCTGGTCCGGAGATCGGAGAGCTTCGATGTCGCTTCCGTCAATCGACCGCGCTGCACGAAGCGGCTGTATGAAGGCATCGCGATCGCGGAAAGGATCGCGATGATCGCGACCACGATCATGACCTCGATCAACGTGAATCCTTCACGTCGATGACAGGTGAAACTTGGTTTTCGCGACATGCGTGTGCTCATGGCAATCTTCCGAACGGTTTCATGCAATAACGGCACGAGGAACCGGATCTGTAGCGCCGTCCATCGACCGACAAGCGGCGCTTGCGCGCCTCGAAAAGCGATCGCTTCGCGTCACTTCATGTCGATCCTCGAAATCGGCACTTGATGTCGATCTTTTCGATCGGCGTCCCGTCGGAGTTATTCGCAAAGAACCTGCCAACGAACGCGAGCGGCGCGGTCGGAACGATGAGCGGTCGTTTGAACGATTGCGGCCCGGAAACAAGCCTTGGCATGAAAATGGCGGCGTCGCGAACGGCACGCGTCGACTGACAAGAATCGGTCGTTTGTGCCAAAAGTCGGCGCGTCCTCGATCGATTGCGTCGAGGAAATCCAAAGCGTCGGTGTGCGAGGACGCGGGTCGGTCGCGGGTCGCGCAGCGAACGCTGCGATGACGTACGGAAGAGAAGGGCGAGACCGCAGGCCCGGAGTATTCGAGGCGCTGACTCGAGCCCAAACAAAAAGGGCCTGCAAGAATGCAGGCCCTTCGAATGAGTGGTGCGCCCGGCAGGATTTGAACCCACGACCCCTTGGTTCGTAGCCAAGTACTCTATCCAACTGAGCTACGGGCGCAGCGGGCGGCATGTTATCACAGCGGACCGTGATTTCGCATCGTCGCCACTGCTGCGCAGTTGATACGATCGGGACGATTTTCCCCGCCAAAAAAAACGGACTCTCATGAAGATTCGTGCTGCCGTACTCGATCGTATGGGTGTATCGCCGCCTTATGCGACCTCGCAGCCGCTTGCGATCCGCACCATAGACCTCGACCCGCCCGGGCCGGGTGAAGTGCTGATCAGGATTGCAGCCGCGGGGCTGTGTCACTCGGACTTGTCGGTGATCAACGGCGACCGACCGCGGCCGATGCCGATGGCGCTCGGTCACGAGGCGTCGGCCATCGTCGAAGAAGTGGGCGAGGGCGTGAAGGATCTGCGGCAGGGCGATCACGTCGTCGTGGTGTTCGTGCCCAGTTGCGGCCACTGCGCGCCGTGCGCCGAGGGAAGGCCGGCGCTGTGCGAGCCGGGTGCGGCGGCCAATGGCGCGGGCACTCTGCTGTCGGGCGCGCGGCGTTTGCATCACGATGGCTCCGACCTTCATCATCATCTGGGCTGTTCGGTCTTCGCCGAATACGCCGTCGTCTCGCGCCGCTCGCTGGTGAAGCTCGATGCGTCGATACCGCTGGCCGAAGCCGCACTGTTCGGCTGCGCCGTGTTGACCGGCGTGGGTGCGGTCGTCAACACCGCGCAGATGCGTGCGGGTTCGTCGACGGCGATCATCGGGCTGGGTGGTGTCGGACTCGCAGCCTTGCTCGGCGCGCGCGCCGCGGGCGCGGCCACGATCATCGCGGTCGATCTGGCCCCGGCCAAGCTCGAGGAAGCTCGCGCGCTCGGGGCGACGCATACCATCGATGCGGGCGCCGCCACGGCGAAGGACGAGATTCGAGCGATCACCAAGGGCGGTGTCGAATACGCGTTCGAATTCGCCGGCGCCATCCGCGCGCTCGAGCTCGCGTACGCGATCACGCGTCGCGGCGGCATGACCGTGACGGCCGGGTTGCCGCCATCGACCGCGACCTTCGGCATACCGGCAGTGAGCCTGGTCGCCGAGGAACGTACCTTGAAGGGAAGCTATATCGGTACCTGCGTGCCCTCACGCGATATCCCGCGCTACATGGGTCTCTACATGCAGGGACGGCTGCCGGTGGATCGCCTGCTGAGCGGCCGGCTTGCGCTCGACGACATCAATCACGGCTTCGATCTGTTGCGCGAAGGCAGAGCGGTGCGTCAGGTGGTGGTGTTCTCGTGACGGGCCGCTCGTCCGAGTCTTCGATCGTCGCTCGTCCGACAAGCGCCCTTGCATCGGCCCAATAGAGTGCGTCGATGCGTCGCATACCCCGCCAGCCGCGCGAGGGACGACACGTTTACAGGAGGCACACATGGACAACTCGGACGTGGTTGACGAACTGAACGACCTGATCGAAGTGAGCAAGGATGGCGAATACGGCTTCACGCAATGCGCGGAACATGCCAAGTCGCCGGACATCAAGAGCACGCTGATGTCGCGCGCGGGCGATTGCGCCTCGGGCGCGGCCGAACTCCAGCGACTCGTGGCGACTCTGGGGGGCGACGTCGAAGAAGGCGGCAGCGCCACCGGCGCGATGCATCGCGGATGGGTATCGGTCAAGGCTGCGCTGACATCGAAGGACGATCTCGCGGTTCTCGAAGAAGCCGAACGCGGCGAGGATTCGGCGCTCAAGAGCTATCGCAAGGCCGCGGCGAAAGATCTGCCTGCGGATGTGAAGGCAGTCGTGCAGAAGCAATTGCAAGGCGCGCAAGCCAATCACGATCAGATCAAGGCGCTGCGCGATCGCGCCAGGGCTGCGGCGGCGTGATCTCCGCTGAATGAACGTGCCGGGTGGGCTTGTTTTCATATAGCCGCCGGCGCGGTCGATGACGGCGCCCTCGGGCGCCGTTTTCACGATGGGCGCTCGCGCCCTGCACGCGGAAGCCCTTCGCGGTTTAATGCGGATTTGCATCGTGGGTTCCGTTCACGGATCCGCGTGACGGCACGCATCGAAGGAGCTTCCGATGACATCGACCAACATTCCCACCCGCGTCACGATCCGCGAAGTCGGTCCGCGCGACGGACTGCAGAGCATCGCGCGGGTGATGCCCACTGCCGCCAAGAAGCGATGGATCCAGGACGCGTACGACGCCGGTCTGCGCGAGATCGAGGTCGGATCGTTCGTGCCGCCCAAGTTGCTGCCGCAGATGGCCGACTCGGCAGAAGTGGTTGCCTTTGCAGCGACCCTGGCCGGGCTCAACGTGGTCGCGCTCGTTCCAAACCTGATGGGCGCGCAACGCGCGCTCGACGCGGGCGCTCGTCAACTGGTCATGCCGATTTCGGCAAGCGTAGCGCACAGTCGCGCGAACGTGCGCAAGATGCCCGAAGAGATGATCGACGAGCTCGGCCGCATCGTGCGCGAGCGCGGTACGCGGGGTGTGGACGTTGTCATCGAAGGCGCGATCAGCACCGCCTTCGGTTGCGGTATCCAGGGGAAGGTCGAGCACGACGACGTGCTGCGCCTGATCGGGCTCGCGCTCGACGCGGGTGCCGACGTCATCAGCCTCGCGGACACCGTGGGCTATGCCGATCCCGCAGCGGTGCGCAAGCTCTTCACCGCCGCGCGGACGGTCGCGGGCGATCGACTCTACGGCGGCCATTTCCACGACACGCGCGGCCTCGCGCTCGCCAACGTCGTCGCGGCGATGGACTGTGGCAACGCGCACTTCGACTCGTCGCTGGCCGGCATCGGCGGCTGCCCGTTCGCGCCGGGCGCGAGCGGCAATGTCGCCACCGAAGACCTGGTCTACATGCTCGAGAGCATGGGCATCGACACCGGCATCGATCTCGATCGCCTGTTCGAGGTGCGTCGCTCGGTTGCGCTCGAGCTCGAAGGCGAGGAGCTGCACGGCGTGATCTTCAAGGCTGGACTGCCGAAAACCATGTTGCCGGCAACCGCCGCCGAAGCGATGGTCCACGCGTGATGGACGAGGGGATGAGCAGCGCAGGCGCGGACGAGGCAGCCGCGGACGAAGCGACGGGGCTTCCTCTTTCGGGCATCCGCGTCATCGAGTTCTCGCACATGGTGATGGGTCCGACCTGCGGGATGATCCTCGCGGACCTGGGCGCCGAAGTGATCAAGATCGAGCCGCCCGAAGGCGATCGCACCCGCAACCTGCCGGGCCTAGGCATCGGTTTTTTTCGCAGCTTCAATCGCAACAAGAAGAGCGTGGTGCTCGATGTCGATAGACCCGAAGGACACGCGGCCGCGATCGAATTGATCGCGGCCTCCGATGTCGTGATCGAGAATTTTCGGCCGGGTCGCATGGCGTCGCTGGCGCTCGACCATGCGAGCCTGCGCGAACCGTTTCCCGCGTTGATCTACGTCTCGCACAAGGGCTTTCTGCCGGGGCCGTACGAGCATCGCACCGCGCTCGACGAGGTGGTGCAGATGATGGGCGGGCTCGCCTACATGACCGGGCCACCGGGCCGTCCGCTCCGCGCGGGCACGTCGGTCAACGACATCATGGGCGGGCTGTTCGGCGCGCTCGGCGTGCTCGCGGCGCTGCAGGAGCGCCAGCGCACGGGGCTCGGCCAGGAAGTGCAGAGCGCCCTGTTCGAGAACTGCGTGTTCCTCAACGCGCAGCACATGCAGCAGTTCGCGATGACGGGAGAGCCGCCGCCGCCGATGCCCGCGCGGGTGTCGTCGTGGAGCGTCTACGACACGTTCACGCTCGCCAACGACGAGCAATTGTTCATCGCCGCCGTCAGCGACAAGCAATGGCAGCAGCTCTGCAGGATTCTGGATGCGCCCGAGCTTGCGACCGATCCCGCGCTTGCGACCAATGCGCTGCGCGTCGCCGCGCGCGCGACGATGCTGCCGCGCCTGCGCGCATTGCTCGCGCATCACGACATCGCGACGCTCGAGTCCCGACTCGAAGCCGCGGCGCTTCCCTACGCGCGCATCGTGCGGCCCGACGAATTGTTCGACGACCCGCATCTGAAAGAAAGCGGCGGCCTCGCCGCGATGCAGACCGAAGACGGGACGATGACCGAGATCCCGCTGCTGCCGATTCTTCTGGGCGGCCGGCGCCTGACGGTACGGCGTGCGCTGCCGAAAGTGGGCGAGCATACCGAGGAGGTGTTTCGCGCGCTGCGCGCCGCAAGTCCAGAGAGACGTCAGTAGCGTCTCAGTTTGAATATCAGTTTTCGAGGGCGGATTCAACTGGTCAACGCAACCGGTCGACGGCCCCGCTACGGCTTGCTTGCTGCAGCCTGCTGCGAGAACGATAGCGCCACAAAATCCACGAAGGCCCGGACCCGAGCCGCAAGCTGATGGCGTTGCGGATAGACGGCATGGATGTCGGCGTCCGGCGTGTGGTACTGCTGCAGGACGTGGACCAGGCGCCCGTTTCGCAGGTACCGCTCGATGTCCCACTCGGCGCGCATCAGGATGCCGTGCCCGTCGAGCGCCCAGTTCACCGCGATCTCGCCGTCGTTGGTGGTCAGGTTGCCACGTATCTTCACGGCCTCGGTGGTCGCGCTCTTGCCGCGGCCGCTGGCCATGCGCCACACGCCGTAGGCCTCCTCGCCCTGCCGGATGCCGATGCAGTTGTGTTTGGTGAGGTCATTGGGCACCTTCGGTATGCCGCGCTTTGTCAGATATGCCGGCGACGCACACAACAGCCTGCGGTTCGACGCGACGAAGCGCGCGATCACGCGCGCGTCCGGCGGAGCGCCGAACCGGATGCAGACATCGAACGAGTCTTCGGTCAACGGTGGCGGGTTCACCGACAACTGCAATTGAACCTCGACCTGCGGGTGCTTGCGCACGAAGCGTGAGATCAGCGGCGCCACATGGCTGCGCCCGAAGCCCAGTGTCGCGTTCACCCTGAGCAGGCCCTTCGGCGTGGCCTTGGCCAAGCCGAGCAACTCCTCCATGCCGTCGATCTCGCCCAGGATGCGCCGCGCACTCTCCAGGTACAGCTCGCCCTCGGGCGTCAGGCTCATGCGACGCGTGGTCCGGTTGACCAGCGACACGCCGAGGCGCGATTCCATCAGCGCCAGGTGCTTGCTCACGGCCGGCGTCGTGATGCCCAGTTCCCGGGCCGCGGCGCTCAAGCTGCCGGCACTGGCCAGCGCCGAGAAGAAGCCGAGGTCGGCCGGTTGAATGCCACTGGACATGGATGATCGATTGTTGAACTCAGGTTAACGATGGATTTACTTTAGCGGTGAGTCGATGCGGTGTCCAGTTCCTACAATCATCTCACCCCCACCCGCTGACGGAGACATCCATGAAGACCTATCGCATCGCAACGATTCCCGGTGACGGCATCGGCAAGGAAGTTGTGCCCGCCGGCCAGCAAGTCCTGGAAGCGCTCGCAACCGCCAGCAGCAGCTTCAAGTTCGAGTTCGAGAACTTCGACTGGGGCGGCGACTACTTCCGCGAGCACGGCGTGATGATGCCGGACGACGGACTGAACGCGATCCGCGACAAGGACGCGATCCTGTTCGGCTCGGCCGGCGACCCGCACATCCCCGACCACATCACGTTGTGGGGCTTGCGCCTGAAGATTTGCCAGGGCTTCGACCAGTACGCCAACGTCCGTCCCACGCGCATCCTGCCCGGCATCGATGGCCCGCTGAAGCGCTGCGGTCCGAATGACCTGAACTGGGTCATCGTCCGTGAGAACTCCGAAGGCGAATACTCGGGCGTCGGCGGTCGTGTGCACCAGGGCCACCCGATCGAGGCCGCCACCGACGTGTCGATGATGACCCGTGCCGGCGTCGAACGCATCATGCGTTTCGCATTCAAGCTCGCGCAGTCGCGTCCCCGCAAGCTGCTGACCGTCATCACCAAGAGCAACGCGCAGCGCCACGCGATGGTGATGTGGGACGAGATCGCCCTGCAGATTTCCAAGGAGTTCCCCGATGTCACCTGGGACAAGGAACTGGTCGATGCCTCGACGGCACGCATGATCAACCGCCCGGCTTCGCTCGACACCATCGTCGCGACCAACTTGCACGCCGACATCCTGAGCGACCTGGCCGCCGCACTCGCCGGCAGCCTGGGCATTGCGCCCACCGGCAACATCGATCCGGAGCACCGCTATCCGTCCATGTTCGAGCCAATCCACGGTTCGGCCTTCGACATCATGGGCAAGGGCCTGGCCAATCCGGTCGGCACGTTCTGGTCGGTCGTCATGCTGCTGGAGCACCTGGGCGAGCTGGATGCCGCCAAGCGCGTCATGAGCGCCATCGAGCAGGTCACCGCGAACCCCGGGCTGCACACCCGAGACCTCGGCGGCAAGGCGACGACCGTTCAGGTCACCCAGGCCGTGTGCGAACTGCTGAGCGCCAGCGCACAGCGCAAGGCCGCCTGACCTCCGGGCCCGAGACCTCCGCTGGGGGTGGGGTCTCTCGATCTTCGAGTGGAGCGGCGCCGGGCGCCGTTCCGACATTGCGAATGCCAGCATCCGACCCCTCGCGGAATTCAAACTTTGGCACTCCCGAGGCGAGGCACAATACCGGCATCACGCATCAACGAAGGATCGGCGATGAACGAATCGCAAACCGACGCGGCACAACCGCAGTCGACCATCGACGTCACCCGCGCGGCGAGCAGCATCGAATCGCAGCCTGGCTCGTCCGCGGTTGTTTCGTCGAACACCCAGGTCGTCGACGTGCGTCTGGACTATCGACTCGCCGACAACCTCACCGCATTGAACGGCCAGGTGTTCCTCACCGGCACGCAGGCGCTCGTGCGCCTGCTGCTGATGCAGCGCGCGCTCGATCGCGCGCGAGGCCTGAACACCGCGGGCTATGTGAGCGGCTATCGCGGATCGCCGCTCGGCGCGGTCGATCAGCAGATGTGGAAAGCCAAGAAGCTGCTCGAGCCCAACGACATCCGCTTTCTGCCCGCGATCAACGAGGAACTTGCAGCGACCTCGGTGCTCGGCACGCAGCAGGTCGAGATGGATCCAGAGCGCACCGTCGAGGGCGTGTTCGCGCTCTGGTACGGCAAGGGTCCGGGCGTCGATCGCGCGGGCGATGCGTTGAAGCACGGCAACGCCTACGGTTCGTCACTGCACGGCGGCGTGCTGGTGGTCGCGGGTGACGATCACGGCTGCATGTCGTCGTCGATGCCGCACCAGAGCGACCTCGCGCTGCAGGCGTGGAGCATGCCGGTGCTGAACCCCTGCAACGTCGCCGAAGTGCTCGAATTCGGCCTGTATGGATGGGCGCTGTCGCGCTTCTCGGGAACCTGGGTCGGGTTGAAAGCGATCTCCGAAACCATCGAGAGCGGATCGACCGTCGATCTCGATCGCCTCACCACGCGTTTCGATCCACCGCTCGATCACGTCATGCCCGCGGGCGGGCTGCACTATCGCTGGCCCGACCTGCCCAGCCTCGTGATCGAAGAACGCCTGATGCACAAGCTCGACGCGGTGCGCGCGTTCGCGCGGAGCGCGAGCATCGACAAGTCCATCGTCGCCGCTTCGCATGCCGACCTCGGCATCGTCACCTGCGGCAAGGCGCATCTCGATCTGCTCGAAGCTTTTCGGCGGCTCGATCTCACGCTGGCGGATCTCGAAAATGCGGGCGTGCGCATTTGTAAGATCGGTCTTAGTTTCCCGATCGAGCCGGAGCGCATGCGCGCATTTGCCGAAGGCTTGAAGCACATCCTCGTCATCGAGGAGAAGGCGCCGCTGGTCGAGCGCCAGATCAAGGAATTGTTCTACAACCAAAGCGAGGACATGCGACCGCTGGTGCTCGGCAAGACCGATGCGTCGGGCGCGCCCCTGCTGTCGGCGATCGGCGAGCTGCGCCCGTCGCGCGTGATGCCGGTCGTGGCCGAGTGGCTCGCGCATCATCGGCCGCAACTCGATCGACGCGCGCGCGTGATCGACTTCCTCGCGCCGTCGCTGTTGTCCAATCAGGGCGACGTCGTGAAGCGCGTGCCTTACTTCTGTTCGGGTTGCCCGCACAACTCGTCGACCAAAGTGCCCGAAGGCTCGCACGCGCAGGCGGGCATCGGCTGTCATTTCATGGCGTCGTGGATGCCCGAGCGGCCGACCACCGGACTGATCCAGATGGGCGGCGAGGGCGTCGACTGGGTCGCGCACTCGATGTTCACGACCACGCCGCACGTCTTTCAGAATCTCGGCGACGGCACCTACTACCACTCGGGTTATCTCGCGGTCCGCCAGGCGATCGCGGCCAACACCAACGTCACGTACAAGATCCTCTTCAACGACGCGGTCGCGATGACCGGCGGGCAGCCGGTCGACGGCCAGATCAGCGTGCTCGCGATCGCGCGCCAGGTCGACTCCGAAGGCGCGAAGCGCGTAGTCGTAGTCAGCGACGAGCCCGAGAAGCACGATGCAGATCGCTCGCGCTTTCCCA